>JAHITG010000015.1 GCA_018817865.1 Spirochaetota bacterium | reverse complement strand
GATTACGACACAAGCTGGGATGAATCAGCATCCTATTTTAAAAATGCAGTCTCGAAAGAAAAATGGAATCAGTCTTTAACTGCTGTACGAAAACCTCTGGGAAAATTGAAGAGCCGTACAATGCGCTCAAAAAAGTTTTATACTTCATTACCGGGTGCTCCTGACGGGAAATATGTGGTTATCCAGTATGAAACCTCATTTGAATTCAAGGAAAGTGCCCTGGAGACCGTTACTCCCATGGAAGATAAAGATAATACATGGCGGGTTTCGGGATATTACATTAAATAAAAGATATGCATTTTTTCAGATCCCTTTGATCCGGTATTAATGCATGTATTAAAAATGGTTATGGTACAGAGGAAGCCGGGTTATAAAATTTTATACAATTCCCGAACCCACTATCGTCATGCCAGGAAAGGCTACTGAAGAGTCAGAATGGCCGAGAATGATGCAGTCGTGGAGTGAAGAGATCGTTTCCTGCAGCTTTCCGAATGCATCATATATTCTGGCAACAGGCTGTCCTTTTATTATAAGATCTCCCGGCCGGACCAGGAATCGGATGATCCCGCTGGAAGAACTCAGAGGATCATCCACATATTGCAGGGTTTTATTTCTATATCGATCATCCGGAAGAGGATACAGGAAGAGTTCATCCTCAGTATCGATCATCTTCAAATGGGATAAAAGATTCCAGATTGCATTAACTCCAAAAGTGATATTCTCTTCATTAACAATGTAAGATTCACCCAGTTCCAGGGTGAGGGCCGGGATCTTATTTTTTAACAGGTTGTAAGTCAGGGATGATTGAATATCTCCTGTATCCAGGATGGTCACTAATCCTGCAGCTTTATTATATATTTTAGTCTTTTCATTCACTTCTTTGTACTGAGTTCCGGGATTCGGATCGATGATGGAGTAGGGAATAGATTTTATCCAGTCATTATGCAGATCCAGTACAAGGGCAGGACTGGTTTGAAGAATGGTGGAGAATATCTTATTAGCAATGCGCTCTCCCAAAGAGCCTTTTTTATTGCCCGGGAAGGACCTGTTAAGGTCTTCTTTACTTAAGGTGATGTTCCGGGATGTGGTTTCAAATCCAATCGGGTTCATGAGGGGGAATGCGTGGATACAGCCTTTAAGTAATCCCTTCTTCTTAACTTTTTTGAATATCTCCTGGATAATAACGATCCCGCCCACTTCATCTCCATGCCCGCAGGCTGTCAGCCATATTATGGGGCCTGGTTTTAAGCTGTCCGCTACCATATAGGGGAGCCGTCTTCTTGATAAATTAGAGCCGGTAATGATCTTTAACAAAGAATAAGTGATCTTGATACTCTCTTTTTTCTCTTCCTGTATCATATGGTCCTTCATTTTACTTTTGATATCATTTGCTTATTTTAAAAAATATAGCTGTATATATCAGAAAGGCAAATAATATTATCAGGAACAGATCAGGATCAATTGGAATTTATCTTTCTTGACATTTTCTTCCTGTTAAATAAGTTTATAAAAGATTATAATGATTTCAGGAAGAAGGAACAGGATTAGCAGGATACAAGCTGTATATGAGCAGGAGATTTGAGAGCGATCATGTATATAAGCGGAATTGAACTTCCATGTTTCCGGATCTAAAGATGAATGGAGGAGGAAATGAATACAACTATCATTTACATGACAAAGCACGGGACTGCAGAGAAAGCAGCCAGGATACTTGAGGAAAAGATCAGGGACAACGTACAGATAATAAATTTAAAACAGGATAAAAATCCTGACCTTTCGGATTTTGATACGATCATTATCGGCGGGTCGATCCATATTGGTAAAATTCAGAAAGGAATAAAGAATTTCTGTATTAAAAACATGAATATCCTGTTACGGAAAAGGATAGGGCTTTATCTGTGCTGTATGGAACAGGGGACAAATGCTTGTAAACAGTTTGATGACGCCTTTCCTTTAGAGTTGAGGAAACATGCATCTGCCACGGGACAGTTCGGAGGTGAATTCTATTTTCAAAGGATGAATTTTATAGAACGGGCGATCATAAAGAAGATAGCCAATATTGAGGAGAGCATCTCAAAGTTGGATGTGAAAGCGATAGATAAATTTTTAGATGAGATCCTTGGGGATACTATATAGCTTCAATGGATCAGTATTTTACTGTTTTGCTTCAAATGAACAAAGTCCCTTATTTCTCCATGTAATCGAAATGGCCGATAGCGGGATCCTTCTTCAATTTAAAAAGCTCTGCCAGCAGAAAAGATCCGGACATGATCACATACCCCCAAAAGACTTCTGAAACATGGATCCCCAGCCGGGGAGCATGTATGAATCCGAAGAGGGTCAATACGGCACCTGCCATGGAAAAGAAAGAGGCCTTTTTAAAGTTAAAATCAATGAGAAAAGCCGTGATAGATCCCCATAAGAGGCCGGTGATAATGGCTCCCTGTGAGAGCATGGATTGGCCCATGAAATGGATGCCCTGGCCGTTCTTTAACAATCCGATAACCCGGTTATCAAAGATCCCTTCTGAAAATTTATTCAGGTTGGCCATAAGTTCATCCACACCTTTTATGTTATTACTGTATCCTTTCAGGAAGATGCTGATCTGCTGAACAGACCCGGTGATCTTTTTTACAATGATATCGGAAATATGAGGAATAATGGCTATCCCGACGGCAATGGCATACTTCTGTTTCGTTGCCCGGAATGCCTGTGATATGATGATCACTCCGATGAAGACCAGCATGGGTGCTACGGCCGCATGCGGGATAAGATGGTGCAGGAATGCCACCAGTCCGAAGATCCCTCCGACAAAGAAAACCAGTCCCACCAGCCAGGCATATCCTATTCCGGCACCCAGCCTTTTATAAGCCGGATGTCCTATATAGACCGTAGTGGGAAAAGCCGAACCGAAAATGGCTCCTGTCATGGTGCCGATCCCGTCCATGATCTGACAGTGCCTGACATTATATTTATCGCCGGCTGCCTCGGCTGATTCTACATTATTCATGGTTTCGATAAAATTATATATTTCAATAGGAATGACCACGGCCAGAATAGCTGAATTTTGAAAAATGACTTTTATGCCGGCTATCATGTCACGGATCACCGGTACAGGAATATAGAGTCCTGTTCCCTGAAAGGAAAGGTGGGAGTGGCCTGTCAGGAACCCCACAATTGTTCCGAAGATAATGGCAAGAAGCCCGGCCGGCAGTTTAAAGGGCAGTCGAATCCCTGCGATCAATCCGCTGAACAGGATAATAAGGGAGACGAATCCGATCAGGGGCGCTTCAAAGATCATGGCCATGGGCACAGTAGATATCCAGACAATGGCAATACCTGCTAAAGTGCCCAGCATGCCGGCGCGCGGAGTGATCTTTTTTAACCAGGGTCCCATGATGCTTCCGAATGCTTCGATCACCCCGCCTATAAAGGCGGCAGCGATACCGACCTGCCATGCGATCTCGGCACTGCCTGTCTTCCAGTATACCGGGCCGATGATCCCGAACAGATAGACGAACATGACAGGAGTACTGATGCCATAGGGCAGTGCCGTAACTGTCTGCCTCTTCTCTTTTTTCGCAAGCCTGTAGGCTATAAAAGCATAATAGAGAAGCCCGAGTATGAGGGCAATCCCGATACCGGGCAGGATCCTTCCAAAAACTATTCTGTCAGGCATCTTAAAGACAAATTTACAGACACCGCTTAAAATGACCAGGTTGGCCAGGTTATCGGAAAAGAGTGCCCAGAAGGCATTCAGATCGGATCTTCTAAAGAGTTTCATTTTAATTCCCCCTTATTAATTGGGTTATCATCTGTTGTTTCTGATTTATTGAAAATTAAATAAATAATAATTAGAAATCAAGAAAAACCGTTTGCATATTTGTATATACCATAATAGATCGTTAATACTATTATAATAAAAAAAAAATACCACAGAGACACAGAGGCACAGAGAAAACAGAAAAAATAATTATATTAAGATCAATGAAGTTTATAATCTCATTAATAATTATTTTTACTATTTACATAAAATATAATGGTATTAAAAATATTAATTAATTATTCCATTTTAATTTATTAATAAAAATATTTTTTTATTACTTATCTTTGTTTTTCTCTGTGGCCTCTGATTTTTTCTCTGTGTTCTCTGCCCCGAGGAATTTCTCTGGAGAGAAATTCCCGGGCTTTTAGCATTGAGATTTTTCAGAGAAAATCTCAAGGGTGGTTCAAATTCGGTTGACAATGGAATGGATTTCAAGTATTATAGTATTAACGGGATCCCGATGAAAGAAAAGACAGAAGAAAAGAAGATCACCCTGGATGAACTGAAACGGATGGGTGTTCTGAAAAAAGCTTCAGAGATCAAGAGCAGAAAGCTTACTCCCGGGGCTTCATTGAAGACAGTCTTTCCTGAAGGAGAATTTATAGAGACTCCCTTTAAGCAGGTCTTTAAAGTAAGTAAGTCATACCCCCTGGAGACTAAGATCGGAGATGTCCGGATCAGTGACATCAATTTATTTAATTCAAATCTTAATGAGCTGTTCTCGATCCTGGGTAAGAATGATCACTTAAAGAACTTCCAGTTTGACAAACTCCTCTTCTTTGATGTGGAGTCCACAGGCCTCTCCTGCGGTGCCGGTAACATGGCTTTTTTGGTAGGGCTCGGATTTTTTAATAAAAAGAAGGAATTTGTTATTGAACAGTACTTCATTGAAGATTACATAAATGAAAAAGGAATGCTCTATATCCTTGAAGACTTTTTTAAAAAGAAATTCCATCTGATCTCCTATAACGGGAAATGCTTTGACTTCTATCTGTTAAAGAGCAGGTTTATCATGTCAAGAAGGTTCAGCTTTACGCTGGATAACCTCTATCATTTTGACCTCCTCCATACATCCAGGCGGATGTGGAAGAATCTGCTCCCTGAATTCAATTTAGGTACAGTGGAAAAACATATCCTGAAATTTATTAGATCCAATGAGGATATTCCCGGATACCTCATTCCGGAATATTATAAGGATTATTTAAAGACACGGAATGCCGGAATTCTCGAAGGGATCTTTTATCATAACCTGATGGATGTCCGGTCCATGCTGGGACTTTTGATTATTCAAGTTCAGAACATGCAGAACCTGCTGGATAAAAAAATACCGGAAATGATCAATTACAACAGTATGGCCTCTCTTCTGTATCCTGTTGATCAAAGGATCGCGTTAGATCTTCTGCAGTACAGTTGTAATAATAGAAAGGATGATCTGCCTCTCACTCTCCGGCAGTTGTATCACCATCACAAAAGCGAAAAGGATATCTCAAAGATGAAGGAATACCTGAATAAAATGATAGAAGATATTCCAAAGTTTGATTATTTCCCATACATGGAACTGAGTAAGATCCATGAACATACAAAGAGGGATTATAAAGAGGCGATCAGGATACTCGGAGAAGCAGAAGAAAGGATCCGGCGTATTTCAAAGATGCATAACACAGCTTATACTGATGAGATGGATGATATCATTAAAAGAACGGACAGGCTGAAATCAAAATGTTTAAAACAGTAAGAATATTGCTGTACCGCTTAAAAAAAGGTGATAACCAATTATGCCTTCTTCCGGATGGCCTTTATTCCTTAAAGAACCGGTTTATTAAAGACTCTGACCTTATAAAGGATTATTTAAAAAAATACAGCATCGGAACCCGGTTAAAGGTAATTAAAGAACAGATCGATCTCTTCCGTCCTGACCTGGACAAGATCTTTCTTGAATTGAAGCCGTATAAAAGCAGTTCCTTTAAGAGTATTCATTACCATCGGCTTACATATGATCTGATCCTTAATGAGATCAGGGAATTTAAATTTAAGAAAAACAAGGATCCCTATGAGAATTTTTTAGAGGCCAATATTATCTATATGGTCATCTGCAGCCTGCAATACGGGAAAACAGTACTGGGCGGAGTCTGGTCCTCGGGATTTATCTCGAACAGGATCAGGAGTGTCAGGAAGACCTCCTATAAATATTTTGCATCCAACGTACAATCCAAGAATGAGCTCATCCTGAAGCTGCGTGAGATGATCCATGATTATCCTAAAGTCTATTTTCAATCCAATGACATGGTCAAAGGCAGTGCCTTTACGGAATACCATTCCCAGTATGCAACAGAACTGGAGTATAGAGTTTTGCAGGTAAAATGCAAACTGCTGCTTCAGGAATTAGCACTCCATTCGTATTATTTAACGGATAAAGAGAAGGCCGACTATGATAAAAGGTTTAATTATTTAAAAGAGATGATGAATTCTTATCCCGTAATATTGGATGAGGATATCAAAAAGTGATCATGGGGTTAATATTTACATGATGGTTTCCGATAAATAAGTATGTAATAATTAAGGATAGTTCATGGCATTAAAAATTCAGAATTTAAAGAACAAAAAGCTTGAACTTGTAAATAAAGGGGACTTGTCGTTATTGTTTATCGGTGTAGGTTCCGCCTTTTCAAAGATCAGCAACCAGACGAATTTTATATTGATCAAGGGTGACGATCATGTGGTCATAGACTGCGGTACAAAAACCCCGCAGGCTTTATATTCTATGGGTATCCCTGTGATGAATATTGAGAACTGGATCATCACACATTCCCATGCTGACCATATAGGGGGCCTGGAAGAAGTTATCCTGATGAATAGATTCGTAAAAGGCGTTAAAACAAAGCTTGTCGTAACAGAAGAGTATGCAAAAATCCTCTGGGACTATTCCCTGAAGGGAGGTTCCTCGTTCAATGTCAGGACGAAAGGAAAGTATGTGGGGCTGGATTTTTATGCTGATCTTCTTGTTCCCAAAAAACTGAAAGGATTCGATCGTGACATATATGAATACAATATCGGAAAGATCAATGCCAAACTTATCCGTACCAAACATGTGCCGGACAGTGCCAGGTCATGGAAGGACAGCTTCTGGAGTGTAGCTGTTCTCATTGATGACCGCATCCTCTTTACATGTGATATGATGTATGACAAGGATTTTATCGATCTGTGCGAGAAAAATTTTAATGTAGAATATATTTTTCATGACTGCCAGCTCTTTAACGGCGGTGTACATGCTTCACTGGATGAATTGAAACAGCTGCCCGCTGAAATAAAGAAGAAGATGTTCCTTGTGCATTTTGGCGATAATTATAAGGATTTTTCTCCTGAAAAAGACGGTTTTGCCGGCTTTGGAAAGCAGATGGTTTATTACAACTTCAAATAAGATCACCGGTAGCTTCTGTTTCCGAACTTGAAGGAAGCTGAGAATTGATGGACAAATCCAAGATCAAAATTATAATTTGCAGCATAATCAAACATGAAATCTTCTATCTCCATTCCCGACCCGAATGAAACTCCATTCTTGTACCCGGCTCTCAGCCGGAACAACCTCAATGCCACATATTCAATTCCAAAATTCAGCTCAGGGGTCTGTTCCCGGAACAGGATCTGGTTGAGGTCCATGGTAAGGAAGAGCGTATCGAAGAGGGTTCTATAACATACGCCGAGTTTTAATTTCAAAGGATACCATTCCCGTTCAGACAGCAGTTTGCTTTCAGGAGGAAGAATATTCTGGAGGGCAAACCCGAATATGAAATTCCGCAGGAACTTGGATGTTTTTGAAGGAACATATCTGCTCCCCAGATCAAAAGCAACGCCGTAGGAAGTATATTTATAGATCGCATGTTTGACTATTTTCATGCTGATACCGATATCCAGGAAACGAAGATGCCTGGACTGGAAATTTCTTATGTTTTGAATGGGTGTTCCATATGAGATAATGACCATTGATTGTGTATCATCATAGATGCCCAGGTCCTCCTGATTGGGGCCTGTCCCGACTATATCTCCCGAATTCAGATAGATAAGGCCGACTCCAAAAACCCCGATATTATGAAAGGGGATGGTATAGGCTCCAAACCAGTAATTGCTCCCTTCATACAGCCTCTCATACATGGCATAGACCTGCTGCCTGGTCAATCGTGCCAGCCCTGCCGGATTCCAGTATAATGATGTTACATCATCAGCAAGGGCCGTAAAAGCGGTACCTACACCTAAAGCTCTGGTCCCTGCCACATAATTCAGGATGGGAAGCGTTACTCCTCCCTCTCCCTGTTTTGAAAATATATTTTGTGACAGGCTGAAGAGTATCAGGATCATAAATGAAAGTGTAATAAACTGCTTTTTCATCTATAAATAAGAATTGCAATAATTATGCCATGCTATATGATTTATCGGGAGTTTGAAGCTGAAAAATAAAGGTTTTATTTATAGATTTTGATATTTTTCCGGATTATGGTAAAAGCAGTGCAATAACCGTATAATTTTTATACAAATAGAGGTTTTCTATTTTTTAGTAAATACCAGGCCCTTTCCCTTATCATGATCGATACGGACCGTTTCCCCTTCCTTGAGTTCCCCGGAGAGTATCATTGTGGCCAGGCTGTTCAATATATCCTGCTGGATAAGCCTCTTTAAGGGGCGTGCTCCAAAAGTAACATCATATCCCTGCTGGATCAGATAGTCACATGCTTTTTTTGTGCATTCAGCTTTGATCTTTTTCTGTGCCAGGTTCTGATTTAAATGCCTGATCTGTATTTCCACGATCTGAATGAGGTCGTCCTTTGTCAGATTCTGAAATATTACTGTTTCATCGATGCGGTTCAGGAACTCCGGCCTGAAATGGTTTTTCAGGACCTCTTTTATCTCTTTCTCTATCTCTACCTGTTTTTTCCCTGCTTCATTCATCTCAAGGATCATTTTACTGCCCAGGTTGGAAGTCATGATGATGATAGTATTCTTAAAATTTACGGTCCTTCCCTTGCCGTCCGTCAGCCGGCCGTCTTCAAGTATCTGAAGGAGGATATTAAAAACATCAGTATGTGCTTTCTCGATCTCATCAAAGAGGACAACACAGTACGGCTTCCTCCGCACGGCTTCAGTAAGGTATCCTCCTTCCTCATACCCCACATAACCCGGAGGAGCTCCGATGAGACGGGCAACCGAATGTTTTTCCATATATTCACTCATATCAATGCGGACCATGGCTTTCTCGTCATCAAACAGGAATTCAGCCAGGGCTTTTGTCAGTTCTGTTTTTCCTACCCCGGTGGAACCCAAAAAGATGAATGATCCGATAGGCCGGTTCGGCTCCTGAATGCCAGCGCGGGCCCTTCGGATCGCATCAGAGACTGCCTTGATGGCATTAGCCTGGCCGATCACCCTTTCAGAAAGTTTTGTTTCCATTTTAAGGAGTTTTTCTACTTCTCCTTCCAGAAGTTTAGTGATCGGGATGCCGGTCCATTTCGAAATGATCTCTGCGATATCCTCTTCCTCTACTTCTTCCTTGAGCATCTTTTTATCTTTCTGGACCTTCTGGAGTTCCTTGTTGGACCTTTCAAGCTGCTTCCCCAGTTCCACAAGCTTTCCGTAGCGTATTTCAGCTACTTTATTCAGGTCTCCTGTTCGCTCTGCATTCTGTTCCTGGACCTTCATTTCATCAATGGATTCTTTTGCTTTTCTTATATCGGTAATGGCTTTCTTCTCCAGTTCCCAGTGGGCTTTCAGCCCGTTCTTTTTTTCATTAAGATCAGCCAGCTGTTTTTCGATCTTTGCAAGGCGTTCTTTGGATGCTGCTTCCTTCTCTTTTTTTAATGCCTGTTTTTCAATGGTCAACTGCATGATCTTCCGTTCGATCTCATCCAGCTCCTGAGGCAGACTGTCGATCTCTATTCTAAGTTTGCTGGCTGCTTCATCTACAAGGTCGATCGCTTTATCCGGCAGGAACCGGTCGCTGATATAACGGTGAGAAAATACCGCTGCCGCAACCAGTGCCGTATCCGTGATCTTTACACCGTGATGGACCTCATATTTTTCCTTCAACCCTCTCAGTATGGCGATGGTATCCTCCACATCCGGCTCCTTGACCGGAATCGGCTGAAATCTCCGTTCCAGTGCAGCATCTTTTTCGATATATTTTCTGTATTCGTTCATGGTCGTGGCTCCGATACAGCGCAGTTCTCCCCTTGCCAGGGCCGGTTTGAGCATATTGGATGCATCCATAGCGCCTTCAGCAGCACCGGCACCGACCAGGGTATGGAGTTCATCGATAAAGAGGATCACTTCACCTGATGCGCGCGTGATCTCTTTCAGCACCGCTTTGAGGCGTTCTTCGAATTCCCCTCTGAATTTTGCCCCGGCGATCAGCGCACCGATATCCAGAGCGATCAGTTTTTTTGTCTTCAGGATATCCGGGACATCTCCGTTCACGATCCTCTGTGCCAGGCCGTCAACGATCGCGGTCTTGCCTACACCCGGCTCTCCGATCAGGACAGGGTTGTTCTTAGTCCTTCTGGAAAGGACCTGCATCACCCTTCTGATCTCGTCGTCACGCCCTATGACAGGGTCCAGTTTCCCTTTTTTAGACCGCTCGGTAAGGTCAATACCGTATTTTTCCAGGGCCTGGTATTTATCTTCAGGATTCTGGTCTGTTACCCTCTGGCTTCCCCTTACATCCGTCAGTACCTTCAACAGGGTATCTTTTTTTATTCCATTAGCATGAAAAAGATCTGATACAATTGAAGGTACTTTTTCAAGTGCTAGAAGCAGATGTTCCACGCTGATATATTCGTCTTTTAATCCAAAGGCCTGTTTCTCTGATTCATCCAGTACTTCTTTTAATTTCGGAGAAAGGAACAGGCTGGAAGTGACTCCCTGTACCTTGGGTTTTTTATCTATCTCCTCTTCAAGCCGTTCCAGGAGCGCCTCGATATTCACTCCGATCTTCTTCAGGATCGGCCGCGCCACGCTGTCACTATCTTCAAGTAAAGCATAAGCAAAATGAGAAACATCGATCTCCTGCTGGCTTTTTTTATCTGCAAGCTT
Organism: Spirochaetota bacterium; assembly: GCA_018817865.1. Lineage (GTDB taxonomy): Bacteria > Spirochaetota > JAHITG01 > JAHITG01 > JAHITG01 > JAHITG01. Next base: position 11,596 of record JAHITG010000015.1, on the reverse strand, counting down.
CTGTGCTTTTTCCAGTGCATCCTGAACTTTTAATGTAAATTTATCCATTCTCATGGTCGTTACCTCACAATAAATTTCTGTATGTTGATGGTAGTCGCAGGCTTTAGCCTGCGAAATATTTAAACAATGTTATTAAGCGCAGGCTAAAGCCTGCGACTACTTAAAATATTTCATTAGTATATATAAGCACGATTTGAAAAAGTTCAAGCGTTTTATGGATGATCAAATTTTTGACTATTAAAATATATTTGCTATCTTCATCTTACATTATTTAAGGAACGAATATATCTTTTCAGGGTGACATTTGGTAAAAAGAATAAAAATTATCGCATTTCTGATCGGTCTTTTTCTGCTGAGTCCGGAGGTATATGCTCAGAGGATCCCTTCGGGAAAAGATTACAAAATGATGAAATCCGGCCATTTTACAATTGTCTATTATTCCAATAAAAGACAGGCAGAAAAGATACTGACGGTATCGGAAAATATTCATACGATCATCGCGAAAAAATTTAATGTAGGGGAGATCCATACTACTATTGTCCTGGTGGATGTAACTGATCTTGCTAACGGGATGGCTTCCATTTTACCGGATAATGTGATCATCCTGTATGATGTTCCTCCTGAACTCTATTCCCAGACCTCGCTTCTTCACTATTACTACTGGATCGAAGAGCTGGTCATTCATGAATACGCTCACATCCTGCATCTCAATCAGGTTGAGGATATCTATAAAGCATTCAGGAGCATGGGATTCTCCTATATGGCCCCTAATCTGCTTTTACCTCTTTCATCCCTGGAAGGGATCGCAGTGAACATGGAGTCGGCCTATACACCCATGGGCCGCGCTAAAAGCTCTTTCAAGGATATGATCCTGCGTACCGCTGTTCATGAGAAGAAGACCCCGGCCATTGACGAGATCAGTACTTTTATTAACAGGATCCCGTCAGGATACGGCCCGTATATCTGGGGAGGGGCTTTTCATTATTATTTATCCCAAAAGATCTCAGAACAGAAGCTTCTGAAAGCTTATCATAGAAATGCGGGACTCATAAGCGCCACTTCCGGCTGTCTCAGTTCCGGATTATCCACAGGCTCCTGTTCGGCAGGCACCTGCTTTCCTTTGAACTCGCTTATCAAGAATTATTCCGGTACGGATTATTATACTCATTATGACGAATGGATGGGAGAGATGCAGAGGGAGTATACGGCTCAGATCACCAATATGCATCAGGTAACTCAACCTGTTGTTCTAAATGAAGATGATCCTTTCTGGAATATTTACAGCCTGGCCGGCCATAAAGAAAAAATATGGTTTTCCGGATATTCCCCGGATACCGGCTACGGCCTTTACAGGTTGGATCCCGGATCAGGCAGACAGAAAGCTGTTATAGAGGATATGCTGATAACCGGTATCGCTGTTCAGGAGGATTTTCTTTATTTCACCGGTTTAAAGATCTATGATAATATCAGGAGTTATTTTACATTATACCGGTACGATCTCAAAACAGAGGCATATGAACCCTATCTTGATCTGGAGAGAGTACTTGATGTAGCTGTTCGGGGACGGCATATGCTGATCCTCCGGATCAAAGATCATAAAAAGGTCCTGACCCTTGTTAACATGGACAATAGATCAGAAAAAATAGTCCTGGAAATGAATAAGTATGAGCAGGTTTCTGACCTGACATTTTCAGGTGATGATGAATTCTATTTTACGGGAAAGAAGGAGAGGGATTTCTTTGATATCTATCGTTATAATATGCGTTCAAAAAAGCTGGTTCGTCTTACCTATAATCCTTCTATTGAATTGTCCCTTTCCTACGATGAGAAGGAAAAAAAGCTGTTCTTTATTTCAGACTACAATTTGAAATTTGATTATTACGCATATGTCCCTGAAGAGGAGAAGTTCTTCCAGCTCTCCGAATTCATCTCAGGCTCGCTGAAGTTTATCAGGTATAAGGGCGGATTTTACGGGTCCTATTATCAAAGCGACGGGTTCCGGATGATCAGGCTGAATGAAGAGGGCCTGAAAAAGACTGAGGTGCCCTACAATATGAAAACAGTTTTCCCTGAATTTGAAAAGGAAGGGTACCGGCTGGTGGATACTCCGGTGGCTTATTCTAAAGAAGAGGATTTTTCCACTGCCGGGAACCTCTTCTCCAATGTGATCCCGATCCCCGTGATACTGTCATCCGGTTACTACTTTAACCCGGGACTTATACTCCTTTTCTCGGATATTTTTCAGCGGAATATTCTCTCCCTTCAGGCGGATTATAATATGCATCTGGAAGAATGGAGCTTCCTTCTGGATTACTTCCTGTTCCGGGATAAGACTGATCTTTCCTTTCATGCTTCTTCCGTCTTTTCCGGGGAAACGGATGATATCATCAGAAGGCGGATCATCGAAGGACAGGTCACTTTTTTTAAGAACACCTTTATTAATTATTTTTCCCTGCATTCCGGTTTAAGTTATTATCATAAAAGAGAATTACGGATCGATACTGATACATCCTATAATTCCTTTTTTTCGGGTATCCGTTTTAACAGTGTTATCGGATACGCTTATTCGGTCGTACCGGAGAAAGGCTGGGACCTTGGTTTGACCTACAGAATGTTAAGGGAGTGGTTCGGTTCATCATGGGATGTGGACCTCCTGAACCTGGGAATAAAAAAGTACTGCAGGACATTCTTCCTTCATCATATTTTAAAGTTGGATCTCTCCGGAGGCGCCATGCTTAATCCTTCTTCCGAAGAACCGTATAGAGTAGCCGGTATAGATCTCTTTCGTCAAAAAGCCATATATGAAGTGCCTTTGAACGCCTACTCTTATTATGAAAAGGACGGAAAGAATTTCATTGCTGGAAATATTTCATACAACTTTCCTCTGATATGGATCGAGAGGGGGATAAAGAACATGCCTCTTTTTCTGAGCCATATCTGGATGAAGCTCTATTATGAAGCCGGGGATTCTTTTAATTCCGTTAAACAGTTAACCCTGCTCGATCTGCTGGGAGCTGAGATGCATTTTAATTTTAAGATCTTTTGCCGTGTCCTGGCGGATAATACCGTGGGGTTCTCATATGAACTGGGGAAGAGAAAAGAGCGGTATATATACTTCAGGTTCAATATCAGGTATTAGAGATAAAAGGAGCGGTCCGTGTTTAAAAGAAGATGTATGGAAAATACAGAGAAAAAGAACAGAATAAAATGCGTACTGTTTGACCTGGGAGGTGTGCTTGTCAGGATCCATCCGGAGAGATTTTTTAAGAAGATCAAATTTGACCCTCACGGCCTCAAAGAAAAAATGTCCCGGTTTGAGGTGGACAGTTCAATGGGATTAAAAGCCCCTGAAGAAGTGCTTGCATCCTGGATGCAGGCTTATAAGATCAATTTGCCTCTTGCTGAGTGTGTCTCTGTTTTTAAAGAAGAGTACATAGGAAAAAAGATCAGACAGGTCTTTAAGCTTATCACACAATTGCAGAGATCAGGTTTAATGATCGGGCTCCTCTCCAATACCAATGCGCTCCATTTTGAGTATGCGTTTTCGAGGATCAAAGAGTTCGGTTCTTTTCAGAAATTATATCTTTCGTTCAAGCTTCATCTTATGAAACCGGATCCGAAGATATTTCAGCATGTTACCCGGGACCTGGGGTTTGACCCGGATGAGATCCTTTTTATCGATGATACGACTGCGAACATTGAAGCGGCTCTGACCGCAGGATGGCAGGCGATCAAGGTGACCACCAATGACCCGGAAGTAAGAGCGATCAGAAAAAAGATCAATATATAGAGGCTCGTTAGAAATAATCGGGATCCATGAAACTGATATGAATCGAATAGAATTAAAGAGTGTTTCTCCATCCAAACTGCGCCAGTATATGGAATGTCCCCGTAAGTATTATTATGCATACGGGGAAGGGATCTTCCAGAAAGAGACAAGACCCATGATCTTCGGGTCCTATATCCATTCCGTTCTGGAACTCTATTTAAAGAGCCTCCTGAAGTCTCGAAAAGACCAGGACCTGGAAGCTCTCTACAGTATTGCCAGGAATAAAAGAAAAGAGTATGACATGCTGGATGAAACAGGAATTGATTCGTTCTTTGAAGCGGATGTTATTTTAAATAAATTTGCATCAAAAAAGATCGATCCGGAAAAGATCTATGCCATAGAGAAATTCTTTAAACTCCCGCTCCCGGAATTCACTGCTGTTCCGATAGAGGGAAGAATAGACCGGATCGATGTTGAGTATGGAGAGAAGGGACAGGACCTGCTTCATATCATTGATTATAAGACCGGAAAGAATGAAATATCAGAGTCGGAATTAAAAGATGATGTGCAGATGAAGTTTTATCTGCTGGGAGCCTATTTTATGTACCGGAAAATCTATAAACGATTCCGGTTTACACTCACCTATCTGAGGAACAACAGCATCGTCAGTTTTGAGACGGAGCTTGATAATTCTTATTCAAAAGAGATCGCCGGATATATTAAAGCTGTTGCAGATGATCAGGAATATAAAAAACAGATATCCAAAAAGTGCAAATTCTGTCCGGCGTTCAAGGTCTGTAAACCCCGGATGAAGAAGGAGGAAGAATGAAAGATCCTTCTCACCAGCTCTCCTTTGATTTTATCTCTGACAGTGAAATGACCTTCAAGGAAGTATCAGGCAGGGTCAAGAATATTATCTATGATAATCCCTATACGGGATGGAAGGTGGTGGAGCTTACCTCTTCTCCTGATGATACTGTACTGAAACTGGCCGGATATCTTCCTAACATCCATCCGGAAGACCATATCAATGCCCTCTGTACAAGGATGGACCATCCTATCTTTGGAGAATGCCTTCAGATCGATGAATTTAATAAAGAACTCCCTTTTCAAAAGGATGGGGTCATGAAATTCCTGGTATCCATGGTGGACGGGATAGGAGAACGGCTGGCCGAGAATATTGTTGATAAGTTCAAGGACCTTACCCTGATCGTACTGGAAGAGGAACCGGAAAGGCTGACCGAGGTTGACGGGATCAATGATAAACTGGTAGAGCGGGTCAGGAAGTGTACTGAAAATATCAATACGACCGTGAAAGAATTGGTACTGATGGGTTTTTCACAAAAATGGGCAGGAAGGATCTATCTGAAATACGGCAAGGATGCCGCTGAAAAGATAAAGATCCGGCCTTATAACCTGATAAATGATTTTAAGGGGATCGGATTTAAGAAAGCCGAGATCATTGCGCACAGGATCGGGGTAGATGAGCTTGATGAAGAAAGGCTCAAAGCTGCTATCATTTTTTCCATGCGGTCCGCTTTGAAGATGACGGGCCATAATTTTATCTATCTGGATGAATTAAAAGAGGCCATATCAAAATTACTGCACCTTCCCAGGGCATTTATCGAATCAGAGATACTCTCTCAGAAGGACCTGGTAATAGAGGAGGCACGGGTCTACCTTCCGGAATATTACCATGCTGAACAGAGCGTGGCAAAAAAGATAGCCAAAAAATTATTCCTCCCGAAAAGGGAGATCAAAGATTTTGATGCAGTGATAAAAAAGATCGAGGAAGAGGTTAAGATCAGTTTTTCAGAGGCGCAGAAGGAGTCAATATCAGGGGCTCTGAAGAATTCTATCACCGTTATCACCGGGGCAGCCGGTACAGGAAAGACCACTATCTGCGTGGGGCTCTTGAAGTACCTTGAAGAGCTGGGTTCGTCATACGCTGTTTGTGCACCTACAGGAAAAGCAGCGAACAGGCTGAAGAGCATGACAGGTGCTGAAGCTTCTACTATTCACAGGTTATTAAGATATGCTCCATCCATCGGGTTCAGGGTAAATGAAAAAGAACCTCTCAAGGTCGATTATGTGATCGTGGATGAAGCGTCCATGGTCGACCTTCTGCTCCTGAAGGCACTTTTTGAGGGGATCAGTGACCGGACACGGCTTGTCTTTATCGGGGATCCCCATCAGATCCCGCCGGTTGAAGCCGGGAATTCGCTTCAGGCGCTTATCGGTTCCTATTCCGTCTCCCAGGTCGTATTGCCCGAGATATTCAGGCAGAAGAAGGAATCCACCATATTGAAGAATGCAAACCTCGTTAACATTGAAAAGATCTTTCCGCTTGAGAATACGGATGATTTTAAGTTTATTAATGTAGAAGCTCCTATGCAGATGATCAAAGCGCTGTATGATTCCATAGAGGAATTGAAGAAGGAGGGGTTTCATCCGATCAGGGATATTAATGTGCTGACACCCCTTAACACGGGCGGGGGAGATATCTCTGTTTCCAACCTTAATTTCCGGTTGAGGGACTACCTTAATCCGGTAAAAGGCGAAAACTCATTTCCTGTTTTTGAGACTGAATTCAGGCTGGGTGATAAGGTCATGCAGAGGAAGAATGACTATGAGCTGGATATTTACAACGGGGAGATCGGGATCATTACGAACAATGACAGAATGAACCGGACAGTGGAGGTCGATTTTTTCGGGCGCAGTATCTCTGTACCATACGCAAAGATGGAGAATATAGCTTTGAATTATGCCATGACCGTTCATAAATCCCAGGGGAGTGAGTCCCGGGCCGTGATCTTTTTGGCGACCAGAGCAGGATGTTATTTTCTTTTAAGTAAGAACCTCTTTTATACGGCCATTACAAGGGCCAAGGAAAAGCTGATTATGATCATGCCGTATGAAGTGGTCAAGATGGCGATCCGGTATAATATCCCCAGACAGTCCACGCTTTCACAGCGCATTCAGCAGTTCACGGTGGGCCGTGAGCCTGTTAAGTAAAAGTATCGGGACAGGGGGCCTGTTGAAAAAGTTGATTTGTAGGCACAAATTTATTTGTACTTTTTATAAGTGTATTTTATACTACCTAAAAGAACGATTAAAATCATGCCTACAATTATTTTATTTAAAAAATAGACTTTTTCAACAGCCCCACAAGTACAATACTTTTATTACCTGTCCAGGTTCTCGAATTCATTTGACATCATCCAGCCCTGGGGCCCGGAAACAAATTCAATGATATTCTCCAGCAGAAAATAATGCCTTCTTTCATCCTCGGCCAGTTCCATGAAGATAGCCTTCAGTTCTTTTTCTTTTATCTTTCCGGCTTCTTGACTGTAAAAGTTTTCGTTCTGCATTTCCTTATCCTGGGCCTTACTGTACACTTCGATCAGAGTGGTATCAGGTTCAAATATGAAATCTTTTCTTTTCAGCTCTGAAAAGATCTTTTTTACCTGTGTTAAAATATCTGTTTCATAGAAATTGAATCTGTTTGACTTCTTTATGTTTTTCAGTATTTCATAATGTTTCACTTCATCATTGGCCAGGAGGTTGAAGATGATGCGCAGTTCTTCCATTTTACATTCCAGGGAGAGTCCGCGGTAAAACGATTCCTCATCTTTTTCCTTTTTCATGGCTTTATCCAGAATATCCATGCATCACTCCAATGTGATCTCTCTTTCAATGATCTTGTAAAAACGGGTCCGGGATGAATAGGTAGGTTCGATCCTGCATTTCAGCAGGTATTCACCCTTGGGGATCTTCATTCCTTTATTGTTTAGAAGACCGATGATGAACTCTCCCTGCCAGTCCATTATGAACTTTTTTTTATATATGGATTTGACCACATTATCATCCTCATCAAAAAGGTCCATGGTAATGAGGAAAGGATCAGTGCAATGATAATTAACTTTGAATTGGTCTTTCCCGCTGAGTACCTTGAATTGCAGTACATCGATCCCTGTCCAGTAATACCGCCCGCCTTCTTTTTCCACTATGAAGACCTGGCCGAACCTCCTTCCAATATCAATTCCTTTGGGCCGGGAGAGGGCAGGTTCTCCTTCCAGTTTTTTAAATGATGCGATATATTTAAGATCTTTATCAAGTTTATGGATGCAGTTGTTTTTTTTATCTGTTACCAGAATATTGGCATAATAATCGATCGTCAGGTATTGTAAAGATACTTCCTTCTTAAAAAAGCTCTCCAGATTATTTGTTTTCAGTATCCTGCCCTCTGCGGTCATCGTAATGATCTCATTCTTATTATTGATCACAGCCAGAAAATCAGACCGGTAAAAGTTCCATTTATCATTTGTGCTGATGAATTTAATACCGGTAGGGGACTTAATAGCGGGATCAGAGATCCTTTTCGTAATGGATGTTTTTTCTATTTTAGCAATGTGCCCTTTATCGGGGACTGAAACATACAGGTCTCCTTCCTGATCGTGTGTTATATCATAAGGAGATCCGTCCAGGAAAACCTGATTCACGGGTTCGATCCTGTTCCCGTCATTGGAAAGAAAAACAACACGGTTATTATTTTCATCAGCAACAAATATTCTGCCTTGCTCATCCGCATCTATACCCGAGGGAGAAGAGAATTTTTCTTCAAAGTTGGTGGCGCCGTAAACCTGTATGGAAGCAGGAGTTCTGTTGTAGACCATGACATTCAATCCGGAATCCGTTGCATAGCCGGTGAGTTCATCATCATCAGAAGCCGTTTCAGGATCATCAAGGCTTGCAAGCTTTACCACGGCAATATCCGCAGGAAGGGAGATGGCAATACCTGTGAGTATTTCCAGCTCGAACCGTGTTACACGGTAGAATCCCAGGGTTGCCAGAAAGGCCGGCTTGACGAACATATCCGGCGCAAATATCATTTTGTCAGCTAAGAGGGATCCGGGAATCAGCATACAGAATAGAATGATCGAGCTTTTAAATAATTTTATCAAAAACATATTAATTAGGATATTATAATTAAAAGGGATTTCAATGATAATTTGAAATTAGCAGAATAGATTTCCATACCCTTGCTTTATACTTTGTTCCTTTCCTGACAGTTTAACCGGATCAGTGAAAAAAAGTAAGGAAATTTTAAAGATATCGATAATAAGTATTTGTAATCAAAAAATATTGAATTTTTATTAATTTGTGATATACTATAGTTCTGGAGGATGGATATGAAAGGAGCCCGTAATATGGTAAATACATTAGGAGAACAGACTAAAAGTAATATATATATATGCAGTAAATGTAAGAAGGAAAGAAGCAAAGATCATGCTCTTAATGAAACATGGTATTATTCAATAAAAGGTTATAATGCCACTGATGAAGAAGGAGCATCAGAGATGGTCCTCTATCCGGCAGAAAATGCAGAGTACCTTTGTAATGAACATTTTTTAGAATTATCTAAAGAAGAAGCTTCCAGATTCGTACAGTTGGGATATCCGTATTCTTCCAAATTCTTCGGCAACAACGATATGTTGACGTTTTAATTCATTTTATTATTATAAGTATCAATGGATATTGTAATGAGCCTTCCCGGTTTAAATGTAATTTTTTATCTGTATAATATTTAATTACTATCAATAGCAGTTCTATGTAAAATGCCTTATGAAAACCAAACGAAGTTTATTTATTAATAATACGCTGGTGCAGGGAATATGTAATTACAACTGTATAATATGCGGTATAAATAAACCAACTTATTCAGGCCCAAAAGCTTATCAGAGCCAGGAAGTTACTAAAAAATTAACAGAGAGAATAAAAGAGGCTATTGCCGAAGGTATTAAAATCAAATATGTTGCTAATTCCGGGGATGGAGAGCCTACTTTACATCCCGAGTTTGGAAAAAGAATGAACCTGTTCGGTGAAATGATAAAGGAATTACAGAAAAAACATCTGCCTTTGCCGGATGTATATGTGGTTACTAATGGATCAAATTTAAGGAAGCCGGGAATTCTGGAGGCGATCTCGGATAATCATCTGGGCCTTAATATTTCATTTCCTACTTCCCATCCTGAGCATTATGGTGAGATCATGATGATGAAGCCGGCTGACGGGAAGAGACTTCTTAAAAAGGTAGTACCCTGTATCGAGAAGGCCATGCAATTCTTAAAAAACGGAAAACTTCCATATTTGAATTTTCATATCTCCCCTCCGTATAGGGAATATGTGAGGTCCGATTTTCCGGAGACTCTCGAGTTTTTAGCAAACCTGGCTAAAAAAAACAAGATCAGGGAGATACAACTTGTTATTTTTCCGTCAACTTCTAACAGGACAAGTCTGATCAAACATTTCAGCAAGCGAATGGATTTTTTTAAGGATTATTTTCGAAAATATAACAACAAAACAGTTTTTGGTGTTAAAATAAAGATGATGCTAACAAATAAAAAATTTTACCCAAAAAGAAAAGACTTAATAGATATTTTATCTAATTTTAAATTTCCTTGTTTGGTTTATGGAAATCCTTTTATTACTGTATTTGGAGACTCCTGCTGCTGTAATGACCAGAATCTTGCATCAATTGAGGGAAATATATTAACAATGTCAATAAACCAATTAATGAATATTAAGGAAAATTATCTGCCTTCTGATGTATGTAAAAGGTGTGATCAATCACCGGAGAGATTATCAGGAAGCATTGATTTTATTTGTTATAGCAGTTTTTCTTTCATAAAAAAATTATTTTTTTGGTCTGTTTTTTAATAATCCTAAATGTCTTAAGAATAACCAGTCTCTAAATGATATAGGGAAAAATTTAGCAACAAGAGTAAAAATTTTAGCATCCATACCCAATAGATAATTATATTTTGGGTTTTTGGAAGTTAAAGCATGTAAAATAGCTTGATTTATTTTAGCTAAAGCCAACCCTTTTTTACCTAGAGCTTTTCGAGCCTTGTAAGCAGTAATAATAAAATCATCATAGAGATTATGTGCTTCACTTGAAAAAGATTGAGCAATCTGTTCAGCAGTAGATAAAGTTTTTTTCCACATAGAAGTTGATACATTTCCCGGTTCTATCAAAATTACGGAAATATCCCAAGAGCGGAGTTCCATACGAAGAGAATCCGTAATTGATCTTAAGGCACTTTTTGATGCAGCATATGGACCAATAAAGGGGGCTGATATTCTTCCGCTAATAGAGCCAATATTAATGATTCGTCCCTTCGACTTTCTCAATAATGGTAAAAACAATTTAATGACCTCAAGAGGTCCTATTACATTAATATTAAACTGGTTCTTGAATTCTATAATGGGTAATACCTCAAGAGGCCCGGAAATATTAACTCCTGCGTTATTGATCAACCCCCAGAGCCCCCTATCCTTTATATAACTGGAAATTATTTTTTTTGTTTTTAATAAAGTCTCTTTCTTTGTAACATCTATAATTACTGTAATAAGATGTTTTGAAGCCATTTTTTTCAGTTTCATTGCATCTCGTTTTGTTCTTACGCCGGCGAAAACCTGAAATCCGGATCTATCCAGAGACAGGGCAATTGATCTGCCGATACCTGATGAGGTGCCGGTTATTAATACAGATTGGTTAATTAATAATTTTCTCATAATAAATTGATTATATGCAACTTGTGATTGTAAACTATTTTATACGTTTTATCCCTGAACTATACGGGACTTCTTTTTTATTTACAAGTTTATGAAATCTTGAATTAATAAAGAGGGAAAAGATAAAATCTGATCCTTTAGATCCTTTTAGTCGTTTTAAAATATTTTTATAACTGTAAATCGGACGTGGTATATGGATTCATTGACAGGGTTGGTTGGGCAGGGTATTGGGAGCAGCGGGTTTAATTT
>JAHITG010000014.1 GCA_018817865.1 Spirochaetota bacterium | reverse complement strand
TCCTTTTGGTGATTTCGAATTTCTTTAAAACATTTTCTATAACTCTTTCATTCCCTTCTTCACCTCCATCAATTAAGACTGAAAAACCTGAAGGCGTTTTAATAAGAATGGAATCACCATTCCCCACATTTATAAATGCGACCTGTAATTCTCCGGAAGGTGAAGAATAGGAAGAACTTACGAACATCAAAATAACTAATAATAGATGAAATAGTATCTTCATATGAATAATTGTAATAAATAATTCTTATTTGTAAAGTCAAGGATAAAATTTTGAAGAAGAGATGGTCGAAAAGAGATTTAAATGCATTACATACATTTAAATCTCTTAACTTTACTTCTTCAATCAGCAGTGCATTTAAAAATGCACTGCTGGTTTATCAATACTCAGTCTATCATCTAAATCTTCATCAGAAAATGCTCGATCAAATAGCTCATGGCGTTTCTGAATGCAATGTCCTCATCTCCCATTTTATCCGGGAATTCCCCCACTACATAATCGATACTTATCCCGGATAATTTATTCTCCTTTAAATACTTCAGGAAAGCGTGATCCCCGACACTTGCAATATCAAAATTTTTAAATCCCGGAGGAGATTTCCTCGGTGACCTTTTAAAAAAAAGGTAATTAATATCAAGGCTTACATTTTTACCCTGTTGTATCCTGTCATCAGGTTTAAATAATTTTATGAGATCTTTATCAGGACTGACCGTTGTCTTTCCCGAGAGCAAACCGGACTCCTTTACAACAATAATATCCTCTGCCGGTATCTTTTTTTTCAAACTGAAAGCCCTGTTCAGGAACAGATACTTTTTTACTTTATTTTTCATCATCTCCTGCAGCCGTTCTAACAGGGAAAAATCGCCCTTCCCTGCCTCAACCAGTAAAAACCTCCTGTTTTTGATAGCAACGATATATGCCAGGAACCGGTTCTCCAGAATTTCCAGCTTATTCGCATAATCAAAAAAAGTGACCCCAGTAATTGCTTCCTGGGGTGAAGGGACCAGGATCACTGTCTCAGGTAATTCAACATTCTTTATATATTCATTTATAAAATGGTTCATCTGCTATTAACAAAATAAAAACCACCTAAAAGTCAAAGACTTTATCCGGTTTCTCTCCCCAGCATAATATTAATGCCGTGTCTGACAGGATCGATGATCTTCTCCAGTATCTCCGATACAGCTTTGGGAGAACCGGGCAGGTTAATGATCAAAGTCTGTTTCCGAATTCCGGCCACAGCTCTTGAGAGCATTCCCCTGTCTGTTTTTTTTATTGAAACAGTCCGCATATATTCCGTTATACCAGGTACTTCCTTTTCAATTACTTTTAAGGTTGCCTCCGGTGTAACATCTCGCCTGCTTAATCCGGTCCCTCCGGTAGTGATAATAAGATCAACTTTATCCCTGTCTGCAAGCTGTTTTAACGTCCTGATGATCATTTTACGATCATCAGGTATGATCTTGCTGCTGCAGACAGTGAAGAGGGCCTTCTCCAGCACCTCCCTGATCAGGGGCCCGCTGCGGTCTTCCCTTTTTCCCGCTGCTGCCGAGTCGCTTATTGTTATGATCGCTGTTTTGATCTTCATATCTGGACCGTTACTTCCTCTCCTTTTTTAATTAGTCCGCTTTTGATGACTTTTGCAAAGACACCTTCCCTTGGCATGATGCAATCACCGATCTTTTGATAGATAGAACACCTGTCAATACACTCTTTTCCGATCATGGTTATCTTGAAGACAACACCATTCCGGCATTTCAGAAGAGTCCCCGGAGGAAGTTCATATAATGGAATATCTTTGATCAAGATATTCTCGCCGAAATCCCCATGCTTCACAGTAAACCCTTTTTTCTTCATCTTTTCTATGCTTTTTGTTGAAAGGAAGCTTACCTGCCTTCTCGAACCTTTTTCAGCATGCGCATCCCCTTCGATCCCAAGATCTTTTATTACCTGCGCTTCCTGTATCGGCCTTTTCTTTATTCCTTTCTTTTTACTGATATTAATGCTTTCGATCGGCATGCGATAAAAGAGCGTTTTTCCACCGCTCTTTTCTATCAGCCTGATCCGGCCGATCTCCATGGTCCTGTCCACTGCCTTACACATATCATATATCGTAAGGAGGGCAACACTAAGGGCAACAGATGCTTCCATTTCCACCCCGGTCTTGTAAGTGGTTTCCGCTATTGAGACCACTTCGATCTCATTCCTTTTTATAAAAAAGTCAAGATCAATATGCTCCATATTCAGCCCGTGACAAAGAGGAATAAGCTTCTCTGTCTGCTTGGCAGCCATAATCCCGGCCATTTTTGCGGTATTGAGCACATTTCCTTTCCTGATCCTGTTCTCCCTGATCAGCTTGACCGTAGCCGGAGCCATCAGTATTCTGCCGGAAAACCCCGCTCTTCTGAATGTTTCCGGCTTATTCAATATCTTTACCATCTTTAAATTACCTTTACTGTCTATATGTGTTAAGGACATGGATCACCCCCCCATCGATCTCATATCAACAGGATTATTCATTCTTTCTGGGGCCTTCTTCAATAGAAGGGCCTTAAATCGGTCAGAGACTTCTTCATCAGTAGATGCTCCCTTTAATAATTCACTTATATTCTCCGGCTTCTGATTAAAGAGACACAAGTAAAGGTACCCGTTTGAAGTGAGCCGCAACCTGTTGCAGCTTTTGCAAAACCGGTTTGACACAGGAGAGATAAATCCTACTGTTTTATTGTCAGAACCTCTTAATGAATAATACTCAGCCGCACTGCCGGGAATGCCCCTCCTGGAATCCTTCATTAATATTCTCTTATTGATCAGTTGCCGGATGATAAGTGAATTTGAAATAAAAAGATCTTTATTGGATGGTTTTGTCTCCATACATTCAATGAACCGCGGAATAAAATTCCGGGAAACCGTGTAATTAATAATATCCTCTACCTCATGATCATTGATCCCTTTTAAAAGGACTGTATTTATTTTAATCTTTTTTATTTGTACATGTTCAAGGTTTTTCTTCACGGTGTCCAGATCACCATGGCCTGTTATCTTCCTATAAACATCCCGGTCAAGAGAATCCAGGCTCACATTAATACCATTAATGTTCGATCTGTTTATTT
>JAHITG010000135.1 GCA_018817865.1 Spirochaetota bacterium | reverse complement strand
AATATAGAAGCCAAGGCAGAAGGTGGAATCCGGAAGAAAGTACTGATCGATATAATTGGCCTCCACGATATCCTTTTGATCTGCTATAACGGTTGTATTGAATATTTTAAGATGTGATAACCGGTAGACCCCCTGGGATATACCGGTCCTGACGAAAAGGTACTTTGTGAGTTCAATATCAAAACCCATGAAAAGACCAAGAAAGTGATCCCGGCTCTCTTCACGGTAATTGATATAGGTAGTCTTATCCGCTTTATCTTCATAGAATTTATACTTATTTAATCCATTGATAAGTCCTGAATACTTAAATCCATATACAGCTTTGGTAGTCTGGCTCAATGCATGGTTATAACTGAATCCCAGGTTGCCGATGAGCTTGTTCTTGGTAAAATCAGAGATCTCATAACTCTTAAGATCACCTTTTTCATTAAAATTAAAATCCTTTTTATAATCTATAAAGTTGGCTTCCACAATTATGCGGATAAATTTTTCCCCTGTTGCAGACAGATCGATCTCAGGGATCACCCTGACATTGATACTGGTCTCATTCTCCGTTGTAATATAATCATATGTTTTTGTCAGAGGATCATAATTGTTGTTACCGGCACCGGCAAATCCTCCTTCGATCAGAAGAGGGGATTCATCCTTTTGAGCAAGATCAAGGTCTGTAACCAGGGATAAACCGATCTTTTGGGAGAAATTGAATTTTAATCCTGCCCCTATGATGAAACGGTTGTTGTTGTATTCACTTTTTTTGCTGAATGTTCCGTCCAGTTCTGTAAAGGACTGCTCCAGCCGGGAGCTGTAATATCCGGTTCGAAAACCAAGCATGATCCTGTCAAACATATTAAATCCTATTGTCACATCAAAAGGCAGAGTGCTTTCTGTATATGAATTTTGATGTGTTTTAAGAAATGAATTTGTAAGGGTCGATGTTGCCTGATCAAATGTATATTCATCTTCTGTAAAGTCTTCCTGGTATTTATTCCAGAAAGGGTTGTAGTTCATAAAAATGTTAATGAACTTCAAGGGTATCAAGACTCCTGTATTAAGGGTGAGATCATAACCTCTCCTGTCATAAGTGGTATAGACTGTTGATGATTTTTTCCCAACGGTGTTATTCTCTATTTTTTCATATTTTTCATCTTTTGTAATATTATCTGTATCTGTTCCGTATTTAAGATAAAAAGAGGTTAAGATCAAAAATGCTTTTACGTCATTTACACTGGCCGGATTAAAATAGATATCTACAATATCATCTTTAATAAGACCGGAGATCTTTCCCGTAACCGGGTTCTCGATATCTCCCAGACTCTTAACTCTCGTTTCGGTCGCGTACAGAGTATTAATAAAAAATAATGCAAACAGTATTAAAAGGATCTTTTTCATGGTCATTTCTCCAAAAAAATAAGATGCTTATTGGTCTTTCCACCATTGAATGAACTGTACCCATTTATTATCAAAATTATCAAAATCGAGATCACCGTTCGAGCCGTCATAAAGTGTAATATTATTATTCCAATAGAAAGAGTCAGTTTTAGATTTATCTTTTGGAAAGTATATGGACATCCCGTGACAATTCCCAAGGTCGTTGTGATGGTATTCTTTGACCATCATATTCGCAATAGCAGTGGTGACCTCTGATGCTCCGGCTACTCCGCCGGGAACATCTGTCAGACACAGCTGGGCAAAATGGTAAAGGTCAGCCTGGTCTGGATAAGTAAAATCTTTTGTTTTATTCCGTATGGTCTCCAGTGTAGAGGGATTTTTAGTCTTAAGGTCCTGGCCGAATGTATTCAGTGCTGATATCAGACCCCCGACCTTGGACATATCCACTGCTGAAAGAGTAGTATCGCCGGTTGAATAGTACTGGTTGCGGTAAGAGGCTACGATCTCATATGCAAACCGGTAAGGGGTATGTTTTCCCTGGCTCTGAATATCTTTGAACCGTGCTAATATATCAACATAATCACCGCCGTTTCCGGGCACGGTCTCCTCTGAGGCGACCAGATACTGGCATTGATCCTGCATCTCATAGCAGACCTCGATCATCTGCATCAGGCAGGCATCCATGTATATGATATCCAGCCTGGGTACCCCCGTAGCATTTAAAGCGTCCTTAATAGCCTGCTGTACTTCGTTCATGAAGAGGGTGTCATGCTGGCCTCCAACGGTTGATTCATCATCCCAGCAGATCGGTTTTCGAATATTATTGAGATCCTCTTCTTCTTCCGGGCTCCTCCATCCCCCGCCATGGTTCCAGATATCAAGCAGATACTTTTGAGCAGGATAGGTGGTGATGCAGTATTTTATAAAATCTTTCAGTGTATTCTGATCTCCCATGTTCAGCTCACCGCTTGCACCGGATGCCGTAATATTTACACCGTTAATTAAGGCTGCTTTTCGAACGGGTGTAGTGTTGTCCTTATCAATATAAAAAAGCCGTGTGTCTTTCCAGTCTCCATCTGCTGTGGAAAATCCATCTACCCGGTCCAGCAGTACAACGATCTTGATATCCAGTGCTCCTGTAATACCGGCAGCCATCTCATTGAGGTCTGCAACACCGGCTGCTTCAAGATTGTTGGCAGCATCAAGGTATACCATGAACAACCACGGTCCGGCATTCTCATCATCCGGATTGGTCGGTCCCATGGGGTCGAACGGATTTTCGCCACGGGGATGTTTTTCAAAATTAAGAAAAATGCCTTTGCTGCAAGCTGTGAAGAGCACGATGATAATTAAAACTAAAATTGATATTTTTTTCATAATATAATTGGTTTTTTACTTCTTAAAATTTTACTTTTATATAAAGATCATTCTGACCTGTCGTGAAATCATTATTATATCCGAAATCTACAAGCTTACTGGATGATGGGTTGTAGAACCACAGTACGATCGAACCGATAAAAGTAAGGGCGGAACCACCGAGGCATAAAAGGTAATATGTCCTTAAGCTTTCCGCATCTGCAAACCTGTTTTCGTATGTTTCGTACTTCTGCTCAAAAACCTCATTAGGCTGGCCCTCCGGTATGGCAAGATACTCCTGATAAAGGGTTTCGGATTCATCATATTTTTCATTTGCTTTTTTCTGGAAATGGATAGCTCCATATCCGGCGATCAGGGATACGCCCAGCAGAGGAAGGGCCCATTTCCGTAAAGAGGATTGTGAGTATGCCATTTCCAGGTTTAGGATGAAGATAAAAAATATGCATATCAAGAAGATAATAAATGATTTTCGTATTAATTCCATGATACAGATAGAATAAAACAAAAATAAAAAGGATGTCAATATAATTTTTTTATTGACTTTAAAATTACAATAGATACTTTTTATAAAGTTGTTTTTTCGTAATACAGTATTACGAAAAAATATTGAATACCATGAGGAGGTCTTCCATGAAAAACTTTAAGCTTATTTGTGTTATATTATTATCATTATTGGTCACAATACCCGCACAGGCAGAACTTATTATCGATTCTATCGTAGGTAATGGAGATGCAGGATATAATGGTGACGGTGTTAAAGCTGAAAATGCTTCTTTATACTCACCGATGGGTGTCTGTTCTGATGAGATCGGGAATGTGTATATAGCTGATTCACAGAACAACAGGGTTAGAATGATCGATACACTGGGTGTAATAAATACTGTAGCCGGAAATGGTATATTCGGGTATGACGGTGATGAGAGAAGAGCTATTAACTGTTCTTTTGCTTTTCCCATGGGAGTATATGCAGAGACCATCGATAAAGCGAATAAGAAAGTAAGATTATATATTGTTGATACAAGGAACAATAAGATCCGTATGGTAAATGAATATGGAATTATCAGGACCATCGCCGGTTCCGGAAGAGTAGGATACAGCGGTGACAATGGGCCTGCTGAAAAGGCTGATTTTGCCTGGCCCGCATCTGTTACTCTTGATAAAGAAGGAAATGTATACATCGCTGATACCTATAATAATAAGATCAGGGTTATCTATCGAAAAGGAGCCATTGCCGGTAATGGAGGCAATGCGATCATTAAAAATCCAAAACCGGGAAGGATCTATACTCTTGCAGGGACAGGAAGAGCCGGATATGGCGGAGATACGGAACTGGCTAATATAGCAAATCTCAGGCATCCTTGGGATATAGCTATTTCAGGCGGTGAAATATTTATTGCTGATAAAGACAATCATATTGTCAGAAAAGTAGGGAACAATGGTATTATTACCACGATAGCCGGTATCCCCGGTATCGGCGGTTACTACGGTGATGTTTTAAAGGCAACTGAAGAGAAGCTTAATATGCCGTACGGTATTTGGGCTGATGCCAGCGGTGTTTATGTAGCTGATGCCATGAATTCAAGGATCCGAATGATCGATCCAAAATCTGATAAGATCTCAACTATAGTAGGTATAGGCGAATTCGGATTGGCCGGGGACGGTGCTCCTGCTGCTAATTCATTGTTAAGCCATCCTGTTGATATTTTTGGAGACGGAACCGGCTCCTTTTATATCTGTGATCTGCAGAATCAAAGAGTACGGATAGTAAAGCCTGAAGGGAAAGCAGGCGGAGGTTCGGCTCAATAGTATGATTTTCAAGAGAATTGATTTTGAGGAATAAATAATTAAATAAAAAAACCACACTCTAAAAAAGTGTGGTTTTTTTATTTAATAAGGGGGCCTTAGAAAAGCCCCCCTGCCAGAAATTGGATAATAATTGGGAGGGGAATTACCCTCAATCCAGCTATTTACTATTATCGACTTTTTAAAGAAAAAAATTTAATATTAAATAATTTTACTTATTATATTATAGCTTAGTGTATTTTGTCGAAAATTCAATAAAAAATATATATTAATACATATTTTAGTAATCGATATTAATGATTATAAAATACTTGAAATTAAAATATATTCTATTATCATAATAAATAAGTGCAGATATAATTAATGATAGAGGGAGGCTGCAATGCTTTACCTGTATGCAGGTGCGGGAGTACTTTTATTAATATTTGTTTTTTTTATCACTAACAGATATTTAAAAAGAGAGTATCGTTATAAATTAAAGATGAACCATTTTCTGGGACTCAATCAATATTCGGAAGCAATTGACCTGGCTAAAAAACTAATTGCCTTAAGAGCTAAAAAGGCGGAATATTTTTTATTGCTTGCAGACATTTATTTAAAGGCTAAAAAGATACCATCTGCAATCGAAACGTATGAAACAATGTTAAAAAATAAAATATTTTCTGTTAAAATAAGAGAACACATCATTAGAGAGAAAATAGCTCTTGTTAATCTGAATAGCGGGAAAATAAAAGAGGCTTTCAGTGAATTATTTTCAATTACACAGATAAAACCAAACTCTTACGGGGCTAACGGTTTATTAGGAAGGATCTATGGTTCTCAAAAAAAATATGATAAAGCAAAAGAATATCTTAAAAAAGCCATTCATTTAAATCCTAAGGATGCTGAATTTCATTACCAGCTGGGAGTAGCTTATCTGGATACAGGAGACCTTGGCCAGGCTGTTCAGGAGCTGGATAAGGCTTATCACCTTGATTCAGAGCATGTAAAGGCACAATATTTTCTTGCTTTAGCCTGCAGGCAAAAGGGCCTTAATGAAAAAGCGAAAATGCTTTTTGAAAAATTAAAGTTGAATGACCTTTCGTCTCTTCCAGAAAATATCACTAATATCGGTATAATGACCCAGAATGTCCCGCAATTTGATATAAAGGGAATGACAGAAAAAATGGAAGATGAAAGCGGAAGTGCTAAGTCTGATACGGGAGCAAATATACATACTATTGAGGAGTTCATAAACTGCAATATTGAAGAGTTCCATGGAATAGCAGTGAGTATTGTAAATAAAATGGGCTATACCGTTCAAAAAGAAGTGAAGGACAGATTGATAGATAATTCCATTGAGATCGATTTTATTGCCGTATCAAAAAGAGACGAATTAAAAAAATGTTTTATACAGTTCACAAAATCAAAACAGGAGATCGGAACGATCCCATTTGCCGATTTTTTATCCAAGATGAATGAAGCTCATATAAAAAATGGCATTTTTATTATAACATCCGTATTTTCAGATCAGATCCATGAACGCGTGGAAAAAGAGAATGTAAATATTGTTTTAATAGATGAGATGAAACTGAGGAAATATTTATAGCAGAGAGCCTCTTTTAATAGTTTTACTTCCGAATTTTTTATTTATAACATCAATGTTCTTCTCAAATTCCAATTTTTTATTATTCTTAAATAATGACAGCTGTTCATTATTCTCATGGATTAATGAAGAGACTCCTACTCCTATAAGCCTGATCGGGCGGGAAATCATGTCATCAATAAGATCTAAGCCGATCCTATAGAGATCATCAGCCGTATTTATAAATTCGACTAGGGTTAATTGTTTTGAAATGGTCTTAAAATCATAATATCGAAGTTTTATTTTGATCGTTTTTCCTTTTAATTTATCCATTCGCAATCGTGAAGCTACCTGGTCAGAAAGTTTCAGCATGATCTTTTTAATTATATTCTGATCCATGGTATCGTACTTTAATGTGATCTCATTACTGATGGATTTTACGTCATTAGAAAATATCAATTCACTGGAACCTATACCGCGTGATGCGTTGTAGAAATAAGTGCCGTTTATACCGAAAAGTTCATTTAATTTTTTTAAGCTTAATTTTTTTAATTCTTTT
>JAHITG010000134.1 GCA_018817865.1 Spirochaetota bacterium | reverse complement strand
TAAGTTCATTTATAGATTTCATTTTAATTATTGCTCAATACTTACCTTTTGCTGCTCATGTGTCTGATTTTTTATAATTGTCCAATGCATTTCCATTATTTTTTTAACAATGGGATTTGAATCATTCAGTTTGTACATCTTTGCCTTTCCCACATTTCTTGTAAACTTGACTATTTCATATTTTTCAAGATCTTTCCAGAATAAGTTTAGCGTTGACCATCCAACACCAGAATTCTCTGCTATATCAGACATGCTGTAATCATAATCCTTGAATGTAATTAAAAAATCAAGAATCCTGTTTCTAGGAGAATCTCCCATTATTTCCCGAAATATTGATCTATCTTCCATTTTTATCTAAAATTAGGTAATATTAATATATTTAAATGTTTCTATTTATAGATAATATTATACAAAAATAGAGGAAAAGATTTATTAATTTATTTAACTTATTATAATATGGAAAAAGAGGAAATAGAATTAAAACATACAGCCACTCTATTTTATAGGCTTTATAACAATGGAAAATGGGATAATAAAGGGCATATGCCTATTGAGAATGCAGTTAAAGGATTTCCAAAACACTTGAGAGGGGATATCAAGAAACTTATTGAAAATCTTGTCAAAAAAGGATTTTTAGCAAAAGCAAAGCATAATTATGGAGAAGGAATCTCTTTAAGAATGATTAAACTAAATGAAATTGAGGAGATAATAGAAAAATACCACTAATATGATATCAATAATAATTACAGGATATAAAGAACCAAAAACAATTGGAAAGGCAATAGAATCTTTTCAGGAACAAAAAATAAAAGATTCTGAAATCATTGTTTTAGCGCCAGATAAAGAAACTTTAGATGTTGCCAAAAAGTATAAAGTAAAAATAACAAAAGATCCTGGAAAAGGAAAGCCAAGTGCACTTAATCTTGCTTTCAAAAAAGCAAAAGGAGATATTTTAGTGTTAAGTGATGGTGATGTTTATGTTTCTGATAATTCTGTTAATGAGTTATTAGAAAATTTTAATGATAATACTGGGGCTGTTTCAGGTCATCCTGTTTCTTTAAATGATAAAAATACATTTTTTGGTTATGTTTCCCATTTGCTTACTTTTATGGCTGACAAGATAAGAAAGAAACTAATTAAGGAAAATAAATTCATTGTCTGTTCTGGTTATCTTTATGCTATTAAAAAAGGAATTGTAAAGGAAATACCAGAAGATATTCTGTCTGATGATGCTTATATATCAAGATTTATAGCAAATAAAAATTATAAGATAGGATATGCTGAAAATGCTTTAGTTTATGTGAAATACCCTGATAATTTAAAGGACTGGATAAAGCAGAAGAGAAGATCAACAGGTGGTTATGAGCAGTTAAAAAAATACTTTGATGAAAAAGCTATGCGTTCATTTTCACAGGAAGCATCTGGTGTTTTCAGTGTTTTTTCATATCCTAAAAATATTAAAGAATTATATTGGACTAAGAAATTGGTGTTTTTAAGATTGTATCTTTGGCTGTTAATATTTTATGATACTTATGTTAAGAAAAAGAAATTTGAGGAAACTTGGGTTAGGATTGAGAGTACAAAATAATTATTTTAAAACTATGGTTAAATCATTGATATTTTTAGATATAAATTAATTTAAAGGATAAAAAAAGCAGATTTATATGAATTTAGTTAAAGAATCACTTGAAGTTTCTGAAAATGCACTAGTTATTTGCAGCCAAATTCCAATAGGGATAAACCTAAAAAGAGACTTGGAAAATAGTTCTGTATGGGTACCAAAAATAGTTGTAGTTACTCCAAAAGATGAGACTTTTATTGTAAAGAGCAATTCTATTTATAAGAAGGGAGTTCCCACTTATATAATATATAAAGGTGAAAATGGCAAAGAAGGAGCTTCTATATGGTATAGTGATAGGAATATAGAAAAAGACCTTGTATCTAGATTAAGGGGGTATGTTCTTGTTCCTGGAGATTTTGAGGATCATGGGTCAGTTAAAAAGATATACACATTTAAAGATTCTTTTATTCCAGATAAAAAAGATAAAAATCAAAAAAAATTGGATATACACTTGATTTCTGGATATGACACCTTAGATTATTCAGAAAGAGATAATTTTAGTATGCATGTAAGGAAAAAGGATCTGCCTTTCACATTTTATATCCTATTAGATTCTGTAATGACTTCACATTTTGGATATGATTGTTCTCATTCTG
>JAHITG010000133.1 GCA_018817865.1 Spirochaetota bacterium | reverse complement strand
GAGGGAGGGATTCGAACCCTCGATGGGGTTTAACCCCCACAACTGCTTAGCAGGCAGCCCTGTTCAACCACTCCAGCACCTCTCCTTTAGAATAACTATCAAACAATCAGCTAATAAACCTATATACTAATCCGGAGAGGGAGGGATTCGAACCCCCGGAGGGCGCAAACCCTCAACGGTTTTCAAGACCGCCGCATTCAACCGCTCTGCCACCTCTCCAATCTGGTATATTGGTTTATTAGCTGTTGGTTTATTGGTAAATAAAAACAACAGTATTTCCTGAAAAACACCATATTATTTATTATAAATATTAAGACTATATATATACATTTCTTTTGGATTGTCAAATAATTTTTTGGAAAAGAGATGGTCGAGAAATTCCAAAATGCATTTGTCAATGCATTTTGGAATTTCACTTTACTTTTCCAATCCAAGTGCATCTCTGAGGCACTTAGGTGAGAAAGAGATGGTCAAAGAGAAATAAAACCGCAATTAAAATGCGGCTTTGTTTCTCAACTTTGCTTTTTGAAAAAGATAAGGCCGAAGATAATCAAAAATGCATTAATAATGCATTTTTGATTATCAACCTTACTTTTTCAACCCAAGTGCAGCTCTGATGCACTTGGGTTATTTTATCAATACGCTTTTGCATCTCTTCTTCTCTTTCTATTGCACTTGGAATGATTTTGTTTTTAAAGTTATTCTTTAGCTTCGAGTACAACGAGTGTTATATCATCAGCCTGAGGAAATGTCCCCATAAAAGCATATACATCTTCTTTGACCGCCTGCATGATATTTTTAGCAGAGTCATCTCTGTGTTTCTGAAAAGTATTTTCCAGCCTATCCAGGCCATATCTTTTTTTCTGATTATCAACAGCCTCAGTAACACCATCCGTATAAAGAATGATCTTATCACTGCTAAAAAGCTTGATATTATGCTCCTCCAGGTAGCTGTTAATATCCGGCATGATCCCCAGCATGGTCCCGCCGGATTGGATCCTTTCGATCTTATCAGTGGCCTTTCTGTAAACCAGAATATGTTCGTGTCCTGCGGACGAATATTTCAGAGTGGACTTTTCAACCTGCCAGATAAGATACAGCATGGTCATGAATTTTTCACCGCCCATATGCTGGTTCAGGACTTTATTGATCTGATTCAGGGTTACTTTTGGAGATATATCCTTTTTCGCAAATATATGGATAGCGGTCTTTGCCATGGCCATACATAAACCGGCCGATACTCCTTTTCCGGAAACATCACCGATCACGATCCCCAGATCATCCTTATCAGACAATTTAATAAAATCATAATAATCCCCACCGATCTCCTTAGCGGGCTGCATGAAACCTTCCAGAATAAGGTGCGGGATGATCGGGGAGATCTGCGGAAGCAAACTGGTCTGGATATCCCTCCCAAGACGCAGCTCCTCGGATATCCTCTCTTTATCCACTATATCACCATGATGCAGGGCATTATCCACAGTAATACCGATCTGCTGGCCTATATTTTCCAATAGTTCAATGTCCTTTATGCGATATGGCTGTAAATTCTCCTTCTTTCCCAACCCGAGGACACCGATGATCCTGTCCTGAATCGTTAACGGTATTAACAGTTCCAGAGAATTCTTATAAAAAATGTCAAGTGCATCTTTTTTGATCTCAGCATATTGCGGATCAACCTCCACCTGCTCTTTTTCAAGAACTTTATGGTTGACGGCCAGCCATTTAACAGCATTATTTGCGACAGAGCGGATCAGGTCTTTCTCTTTGGGAAGAGACTGCTGCTCCAGGTTCTGATAACCTATAGATGAAAATTCCGTAAATTCATCTTTTTCAGGCGGTTTTGTTAAAAGAACGGCATTCCTCACATACAGAACATCTTTCAATTCTTTAAAGAGATTAACCGTCAACAGTTTCAGATCAAGAGAACTTCCTATGCGCGAGGGCATCTCTACCAGGATATCCTGATAATCATATTTTCTTCTTCTAAAAAGGTGATCGATCCTGGGCTTTAAATAATTATAGTACTTCAGGAACACTAAAAGGATCCCTGTGATAAGAGCTGCTAATATTATAGAAGGTAAAGAAAAAATAAAATTGCTGAAAAACCCAAATACAAGCCCAAGTGGAAGGATAAGGATCATAAGAGTCAGGACCCATAAAACAGTACGATGAACAACCGTATCTATTTCTAGAACTTTATACTTGATAACAGCATAGGATAATGTGGCCATTGTAATAATAAGGAGTATATCATGAGGAAATGGCTCTCCTAATCCTGTGTACATGGGTGAGAAATGAATGATCGCTGCGGAAAAAGCCAGAAAAAAAGCCAGAAAAACATACTTAAACTGATTCCTCTTCTGTCCTGATGATACATTGTAAACAACGAACATTCTGGTCAAGGGCCAGCTGCAAGCCACAACAAAAAATAGAATAAAAACATGAAGCAGAGGACCCGGCAGAGGGGTAG
>JAHITG010000132.1 GCA_018817865.1 Spirochaetota bacterium | reverse complement strand
TGACCGGGAGTATCCAGAAATGATATCTGTTTCTTCTCTCCTTTAAATTCTACAATAACACTGTATGCGCCAATATGCTGTGTGATGCTGCCGAATTCTTTGGCAATGATATTTGAATCTCTTATTGCATCAAGGAGCAGGGTCTTCCCGTGGTCTACATGTCCCATGATGGTAATGATGGGCGGCCGCTCTTTGTAATCTTTCGGATCATCCTTTTCATCAAGCACTATCTTTGTTTCTTCATACAGGGAAACGACTTTAGTCGTTATATCAAATTCTCCTGCTACCAGGGAAGCTGTCTCTGAATCTATTACCTTATTTATAGTAACCATCTCTCCCAATTGCATCATTTTTTTGATTATCTCATTAGCCTTGATATTCAATTTTTTTGCCAGATCGCCTACAGTGATCGTTTCCGTTATGGTGATCTCCTTGGGGAGTATTCGTTGTTTTTCTTCTTTCGGTTTTTTCTTTAGTGATATCTGTTTTTCAAATTCAATATCTTTTCTCGTATAATACTTTTTGTAGGAGGCACCTTTCTTATAGGGCATTTTTTTGTCTGCATCTTGAGGTTTGTCTTTAGATGTCTCCTTTGACGTCTCTTTCCCTTCTTCCTTAATCGGCTCTTTGGGAGAGAAGACTTTTTTTTCTTCCTGTCCTTCTCTGACGATCGGCTTTTTTACTTCTGCAATCGGTTCTTTCCCTTTCTGGGAGCTTCTCTTCTTGATAATAATGATCTTTTTTTTCTTGCTTTTATCCTTTTTTTTGTCCATATTATATGTTTCCCTATTATTATTTAATGACCTATTCTTCTACTACTTTTACGTTTTCTTCTAATGACGATATGATCAATTCTGAGTTTTTTTTGCTTATGCCCGGTATCTTTTCAAAATCTGTTTTCGCCATTTCTATTATGCTTTCGATCGAATTATATCCGGCGGCCTGCAGCTTCTTGATCACTATCTGGGGAACATCCGGTAACTCTTCAATGGATGTTTCCTCTATTTCTTCCTCTTCTGCAGCAGACACTTCTTTTAACTGTTTTTTTCTGGCGGTAGTAGCTTTTTTCTTATGCTTCTGCTCTTTTTCTTCATCTGCAGGTTCCTGGAATAATTCTTTTATCTTTTTTCGTGATTCCTCAGCCATTAGGAGCCTCTGGAAATCATCTTCACTCTTTATATCGATAGTCCAACCAAGAAGAATTGCTGCCAAGCGGACATTTTTTCCATCCTTACCAATTGCTGAAGATAATTGGTCAGGCGGAACAACAACGATAGAGATCTTTTCCTCATGATTTAATTTAACATTAAGTATCTTTACCGGAGAGAGCAGGTTTTGAATGTACTTTTCTGTATTTTCATCCCATCTTACGATGTCGATCTTTTCTCCATCAAGTTCTCTGATAACAGACTGGATGCGGACTCCTTTCATTCCTACGCATGAACCCACAGGATCAATATCTGATTGCTCTGAGTATACGGCTACTTTACTCCTTTCTCCCGGATCTCTGGCGATCCCTTTGATCTGCACAACATTTGAGGCCAGTTCCGGAACCTCCAGTTCAAAAAGTTTCTTTACAAAATCAGGATCTGTTCTTGAAAGGATGATCCTGATATGATTATTGACCTTTTCTACATTTTTAATATATACCCTTACTTTTTCACCCAGTTTTAATCTATCTTTCGGGAGTTGCTTTTCATAGGGCAGAAGGCCTTCTACTTTTGCCAGATCAACAATAATATCCTCTTTTTTTGTCTTTCTTTGATATACACCCGTAACGATGGTTCCCAGTTTAGCGCTGAATTCATCATATATCAGATCCTGTTCAACCTGATGGATATCCTCTAATATTACCTGTTGTGATATCTGAGCAGCAATTCTTCCCATACTGGCAGGGTCGATCTCATCGAGTATTTCATCATCGATCCGGGCATCAGGATTTCTCTTTTGTGCTTCTAATAAGGATATATCAGTAATGGGATCTTCTACAGCATCTTTTACAGTCTTTTTTGAGTATATCTTTAAATTTTTACTGATAGTATCAAGTTCTATCACAACATTATCATGCTTTGTCATTTTTTTATATGCTGCAGTAAGTGCTTTTACTATCGCATTAAGTATCTTATCTTCCGGAACACCTGTTTTTGAGGCAAAAATCTCTACGGCTTCAGCAAAATCTTCTCTCACGATTTTCCTCCCATTGTTATTTTATGCTTATTCAAATAATAACCCGCCTTTTTTAATACTGTTATAAGGTATTTTAAGCAAATCATATTCCTTTTCAACTAAAATATTATTTTCTTTATCTATTCCTTTAAGAACACCGGTAAAGACTTTCGAAGAAACCTCTTTAGTATCCGCAACTATCTTTACTTCTTTACCAACAAAAATGGAATATTCTTTAATATCCTTAAATATCCTGTCTGTTCCGGGGGATGAGATCTCCAGATCATATACTCCCCTATAATTTTCAATAAATTCAATATCATCGATTAATTCTTTATTTAATTTTTCGCAATCATCAATAGAGACCCCTGTGGGCTTATAAATGGTGATAGCCATTTTCTTGTATTTATCATTAATGTTTAATTCTACAAGCCTGAATCCTAAACGCTCAGCTGTCTCTTCAATAAAATTGTAAATATTCTCCATAACAAGTAACACTTCTATTGTAATAAATTTTAAGTCTATATATTAATATTGGAAAATGAAAAAGCAAGAAAAAAATTAATGTTTATGGAAATAAGATGGGTTGGAAGGAATTATTCAGGGCAGCTCACGGTCAGTACCCGAAAGCCGCCCCTTTTTTTTATTGTCTGTATTTGATCTCTCTGATGCTCTGTTTTTTCCAGTCTTTTGACATACCCAAATACATGCTGTCAGGATAATAATCAATTATATTCTGGAAGTATTTTAATGACTCTTCGAACATATCCTGCTCGAAATAACACATACCGAGTTTAAAAAGTGCTGCGTCATCTTTATGTGTAAATGAATTTTTGGTCACATCCTGGTAAGCGTATATGGCATTTTTATACTGTTTCTGATCGTAATAATTTTCTGCCTTCCAGTATAAAGCATTTTCGGCAAGTTTATGGTCAGGGAATAATGATATGATCTTATCAAAAAGTTTATTGGATTGTTTATAGTCCTTTTCAGTTGCCAGCTTTTTTGCATAAAAATAGCAGTTATCCAGGAAGGATTTTATGACCTGGGGCCTGTAATTGCTTAATTTCCTGTACTGAATAAAATCTTCAAAGATCAGGAGGGCTTTGTCATATTCGCCTAATTTAAAAAAACATTCTCCCTTACCCGTTAAAGCGAGGTCATCATGCGAAGCCTCTTTTCTGTTGAAAAATCGTAAGGCTTTTTTATATTCCCCCAGTTGATAATAAATATACCCTTTTTTAGTGTAGATCTGGGGTTTTAGAGGTGTATCAACATATTCAGCAAGGATGTAATCAAGTTTTTCCTGGGCTTCTTCATAATCATTTTTTAAGTAATTGATGTGTGCGATCTGAAACAATGCATTTTGCGCTTCCAGCGTGTTGCCGAAATGCTTCTTTATTTTATAGTATTCCTCTTCAGCAATGTCGAGTTTGCGCTCATCTTTTGACTTCTCGAATATAAGTTCGTATCCTTTCCCTATCTGTAGCATTGCTTTGGGGGCATATCTGGAATTGGGATATCTTGTTACAAGATACCGAAATGACTGTATCCCGTTCCTGATATCTTCTATTGTTCCCAGCTTATACTTTTCTGCGGACCGTACATACAGAATGCGGGCTTTACTCTGAGAAAAGTAATAAATACTTCCCATTATTCCTAATATAATGAGACTGATAATGATCAGGATCAGTAATAATTTTGTGGTATCACCATTTTTATTATTCATGATTTGTCTCCTTTATCTTATTTTTTTTAATGCTTTATTTATCCAAAAATCCGATTCCATATGATATATCTCTTTAGACTGTGAAAAATATTTTAATGCTCTTCTATAGTCTTGCCTTTCATAATAAGACCGGCCTAAAAAGAGTTTAGCTTTGAGTTTCACTTTTTTAGGGGCTTTAGAATAAACGATCTTATTTAATTCTTTAATTGATCTTAAATAGCGCTTCTTTAAATAATACTTTTTAATTGAATTTTCAAGCCAGAGTGAATAATTGATTCTTTGGACCTTTTTCTTTTTTATAGTAACCTTTTTTTTAACGGGCTCTGGTTTTATAATGACTTTTTTAGATTCAGGTTTTTTTACAATTTTTGGTTTTTCGATTTTTTTTGGTTCTATTTTTATCTCCGGTTTTATTTCTGGTTTTTTAACAATGGGCTTTTCTGCTTTTATTGGTTCAGGTTTTGGTTTTTCATAAATAACAGGTATCGTAGTATAATTTGAATCGGGGATAAGGAGAATGTTTTCAGCGTTTTTCTTAATAACAGCATAATAATAATTATTGCTTTCCTTTATTTCTACATCCTTATAATTTTCTACACCTTTTAAAACGCTATCAAGAAAAGTAGAACTTTTTAAAATATCATTACTGCTGATCATTTGTGTGTTTCTGTATACAGCATAGGAATCTGCTGTTGCATCTTCCCATTCTATCGACACATTATTATCTTCAAGTTGGTACGCTGAAATAAAGCTTACAATTTCTGTATTTGTATTTTTTGTCTCTTCCCCTTCCATGGTTACCGGCATCTCTTCGATCACTTCCGATTGTGTGATCGGCGCCATAGTAAAATTGTATCCTTCTGCTAACAGTTTATCTTCATTCCCCTCATTATCCAGCACGGTTATTGCGTAATAGTATATCTCTTCTTCAGTACCAGAATCGAAATAGGAATTTTTATCTTCCGGAAGAGTAGTGAGGAGAGTTGCTGATTCCAGTTTCGGACTTTTATCTATGATAGAATTTGACCTGTATATTTTATATTGTATTTTTTCTTTATTCGCTTTTTGCCATGTAAGGAGTATTTTTCCTTTTGAATTTTGAGCATTAAGTGATTTTACGATCCTATACCCAAGATCTTTTTCACTGCTGTCTGCTGGTTTATCCGGTGTGTCAACCCAGGCAGAAAATAACAGCACATTTGACATTATCCAGTAAAAGAATAGTGAAAATACGAGTTTTTTCATGGACATTTCATTTAATTTTATACTTAGTTCTTTATCGGAATCTCAAAAAAGTAATTAAATTGATTTTCTTAAAATGATCCACTATTAAACGGTCCTGATCGCTGAATGAGGAGGTCACTATAGTATCAGGTCTGTGCTATTATATGATCTTTTCGATCGTATAACCGGACTTCGTTAAAGATTTGCTGATAAGAAGTTCCCCCAGAAGTCCGATGGAAAAGAACTGGACACCCATTAACAGAGCCAGTAATCCAAAGTTTAGAAGGGGTAACCTGGCCTGGATAGTCCCAAAAGCTATTTTTAAATAAACAATATATCCTACCAGTAATGATCCTGCTGCTGAAAGGATCAAACCAATAATACCGAAGAAGTGAAGCGGGTTTTTCATGAATTTGGAGAGAAAGAGGATCGTAAAGAAATCTAAAAGTCCCACGATAAGCCTTCGTCCTCCATATTTTGATGTTCCGAATTTTCTTGAATGGTGTTTTACGATAATTTCTCCTGATCGGAAACCCTGTGTATTTAATAGAACGGGGATGAACCTGTGAAGGGATCCATATAGATTCAGATCTTTTATTGCATCTTTTGTATATATCTTCAATCCGCAATTCATGTCATGAAGTTTAATACCTGTAAAGATCCTTACAATAAAATTAAAAAGTTTTGAAGGTATGGTTTTTGAAAAAGGGTCATGCCGTTTATACTTCCATCCCGAAATTATATCTAATTGCTCTGTTTTTATCGTATTGATCAGTTTTGGTATTTCATTTGGGTCATCCTGAAGGTCAGCATCCATAGTGATAACGTAATCACCTCCCGCTTTTTTAAATCCGGCATCCATGGCATAGGATTTTCCGTAATTTTTTTTAAATTTAATGATCCTTACATTTTTATCTGTTTTCTTTATTTTTAATAAAGTACTGAATGAATGATCCGTACTGCCGTCATCTATAAATATAATTTCATAGGAATACTTCTTGACATTAGAGCGGATCCTGCTGTGAAGTTCTTTTAAGCTCTCTTCTTCATTATATAACGGGACAACGATACTGATCTGTGGTTCTTTGGTAGCCATTTGATTTAATATATTTAACGATTTTTTAATTTCAAGCTTTTTTTGGTTCCCTTATTTATATTTTATATATAAAATTAGATTACATGGTATAAATATGTTTTTGTGTAGTATTTGATTATTAGTTAAATATTTTTTCAATAACCACAGAGACACAGAGACACAGAGGAATAAAATATTATTAATTTCATCAATATTCTTAATTAATTCAATAACACTTATTAATTAGATAAAATATTAAATTTTATATTATTAATTAATAATAATTGTAATTTCAATCAATTTATAAATAATTATTACTTAGATTAAATTATTTTTACTTAAGATCCCTCTGTGCCTCTGTGTCTCTGTGGTATTAAAATTTAAAAATTAAAATATGTACACAAATATTTCTTGATATTTTTCCTGCATATGATATTATCCAGATGTTATGCCTTTAATAAGCGTGATCATCCCTACATATAACAGGGCTCGTTTTGTTTCACTTGCGATCCAGTCAGTTTTAGAACAGACTTTTGAAGATCTGGAGCTGATCGTGATAGATGACGGATCAACAGACGAGACAAAGGATGTGGTCAACCGGATCAGGGATAAACGGCTGCAATACCATTACCAGTTCAACCGCGGCCCGGCTTCAGCAAGGAACAATGGTCTAAAACAGGTATCCGGAAGTTATATTGCATTTCTTGACTCAGATGACAAGTGGGTTCCTGAAAAACTTGAAATTCAACTGCATACGATGAAAAAGAATAACGATTATCTTCTTTCACATACTGAAGAGACCTGGTATAAGGGGAGACGCCTTATCAAACCTAAAAAGATCCACAGGAAAGGGTGGGGTGACCTTTTTAAACAGTCCCTTAAACTGTGTTCTATCAGCATGTCCACAGTAATATTAAAGAGGGAGTTGATCGATACTGTCGGGTTGTTCGATGAAGCTCTCGAGGTCTGTGAGGATTACGATTATTGGCTGCGTGTTACTCCTGTATATGCGGTTCTTTTGATCAGAGATGCTTTGACCATTAAGCAGGGAGGCCATTATGATCAGCAGTCCCAGAAGTATAAAGGACTGGATAAATACAGGATCTACGCTCTGGAAAAGATGATTAATTCTCATGTTTTAAAAGAGGAGCAGCTTCAGCTTGCACTTGAGGAATTGGGAAAGAAATGCCGGATCTACGGGAAAGGTTGTATTAAATATGATAAAGAAGAGGAAGGTGAGTTCTATCTCAGATTACCTGAAAAATACAGAGATCTTATTAAAGATCGATAATGTTCTTTCAGATCAGCTGCATGTGACCAGAGGATTGAATAAACAGAATGAGATAAAACGGTTGATCTTTGAAATACTGAGGAAATATCATTATTCAATGGAAGAATTGCTCCAACTTGATCCTGTAAAAAAATATATCCAGGAAAAACAGTTTAATTATCAGCATTTAAAAGATCTCTTGATCGACTTGCGGTATCCCCTTTCATCCCGGGAAAAAAGAGTTTTCTCCCGAAAAAATATTTTTCTTCCTAAGATAGATGAGATCCCCGATAGAAAAGAATATACATTTTCAGGAAAATTTATACCAAAACAGATCTATATTGAAAGCTCAGTTCTAAAAAATATATATGTTCAGAATATTTTACGGAAATTTTTTTCTATCCCGCATGTCATTATTAAAGATCTGAAAGGGATAAAATGGAAGATAGATGAACATATTCAGGAATTGGGTAAGCAGGACCTGTATTTAACAGGAGAGATTATTGATCTATTTAAAAACTGTCCCTGTACAAAAAATGTTCTATCCTGTGATTACTTTGTTATTAATACTGCTTTCGGATGCCCTTATGATTGTTCCTATTGTTATCTTCAGCATTATTCGAATTTTCCGGGTATTATCATTCCGGTCAATATTGAAGTTATGATCAGAAAATTAGATGCGCTGTTAAAAAAGAGCAGGAGGAAGTTAAGGATCGGTACGGGTGAATTTACTGATTCACTCATCTTTGAAGACCTCATTCCTTATTCTGAACATTTCATCTCTTTATTTAAAGAAGCCGGCCATATCCTTGAGCTGAAGACAAAAAGTGTTAATATTGAAAATATTTTAAGAGTAAAAGCTGCAAAAAATATTGTGATCGCCTGGTCCCTTAATACGCCATATTGTATTAAAAAGGAGGAATATTATACACCGACATTGCATGAGCGTCTGAAAGCAGCTCAAACAGTTATTAAAAAGGGGTATAAAGTAGGATTTCATTTTGACCCGATCATCTATTATCCGGAGTGGGAAAAGGATTATCAGAATACAGTAGGATCGATGTTTGATCATGCTGAGGGAAATATTGAATGGATCAGTCTTGGGGCATTACGGTTTCACAGGAGTTTGAAACCAATTATTGAGAAGCGATTTCCAAAAGCTGAATTGTTGAATGGAGAGTTATTGATCGATGAAAAGGATCATAAAATGCGTTATCCTGAATTTATCCGGGTGGAAATGTTCCGTAAAATGGTGGAGTGGATAAGAAAAAATGATAAAAAGGTAATCATTTATCTATGCATGGAGCATTTTGATATATGGAAGAAGGTATTCAAAATTTCTTCAAAAGAGTATCAATACAGCAAAGGGATCTGTTATTTAGGCTAGAGATAAAGTAGAGTTTAAACTCCAAAGGTATTGTTAAAAAAGGACGGATTAAAAACCTTTAAAATGTATTTATCAATACATTTTAAAGGTTTACATTACTTTTTTATACCTTTGGAGTTAAGAAAGCAAAGTTAAGAATTTAAAATACATGCAATGTATTTTAAATTCTTTTCGGTTATTTCATTCTTAAAAAAAAATTTGACATTCATAAATAATAATATACTATTCATATTTGACATAATGATGATAAAAAAAATTAAATATAAAAAACAAGGAGAATGTAATGGAACCAAGAGGTAATTTGATAATTGGACAATCAGGCGGGCCCACCGCTGTTATCAACCAGAGCCTTGTAGGCGCTGTTCTGGAAGCTATGAATTATGACGAGATCGAATCTATATTTGGAATGAAGAACGGAATTCAGGGATTATTGAAAGAAGACATCATTGACTTGGGAAAAGAATCAAAAGAGCATCTGGAAAAGGTTGCACAGACTCCTTCTTCAGCTTTGGGTTCATGCCGGTATAAGCCCACGGAAGAAGACTGCCAAAAAGTTTTCGAAATTTGTAAAAAATATAATATCAGGTATTTTTTATACATCGGGGGGAATGATTCTGCAGAAACCTCTCATATTATCAATGAAATTGCAGAAAAAGAAGATTATGAACTGCATGTTTTTCATATTCCCAAGACAGTAGATAATGACCTGAGGGAAAATGACCACACACCCGGATACGGAAGCGCTGCAAAATATGTAGCCATGTTCTTCATGGGTGATAACCTTGACAATATGGCCTTACCCGGAGTAAAAATAAATATTGTCATGGGGCGTCATGCCGGGTTTCTCACCTGTGCATCGGTTCTGGGAAAAAGGGATGAGTCTGACGGGCCTCATCTGATCTATGTTCCTGAGAGAAAGATATCCCTTGAGCAGATCGTTGATGATATCGGTAATGTCTACTCCAAATACGGCCGTGCTCTGGTTGCTGTTTCTGAAGGTATCAGAAGTATGGATGGGAAACTGATGATCGAATCTCAGAT
>JAHITG010000131.1 GCA_018817865.1 Spirochaetota bacterium | reverse complement strand
GTCCCTGCAACTGAATTCGAAACATCCGGTGCAGAACTGCGTGCGTTCGATCTGTTACCCTTTTTAAATGACGAATGGGTGCAGGGACTTGCTGAAATGATGAATTTTCCCGGAGTCATTAACATGGACCAGGAGACGATCGACAAGATCCGGCTGATGCAGCATAAAATAATTGACGGCCATGCTCCCGGATTGACCGGCAAGGACCTGAATGCCTATATCTCGGCCGGTATTTCATCGGACCATGAGTGCATCACATTACAGGAGGCAGAAGAAAAACTGAAGAACGGGATGTATATCATGATACGGGAAGGGACACTGGCAAAAAATCTGAAAGATCTTATCCCGATCGTCAATGAAAAGACTGCCCGCCGATGCCTCTTTGCTACGGATGACAGACATCCGGATGATCTTTTAAGTGAAGGACACATAAACTTTTGTTTAAAAAAATCCGTCTCATTGGGAGTGGACCCTCACCTGGCCATACAGATGGCCACGCTCAATGCTGCCTCACATTTTAGAATTGCTAAATTGGGCGCAATAGCCCCCTCCTATATTGCTGATATAGTTATCTTTAATGATCTGAAAGATTTTTCCGTAAATAAAGTATTTAAAAACGGTCAGCTGGTCGCTGAAAACGGAAAATACCTCCATAAAGGAGGTCCCAAAGAAAAAGAGATCAAGATACGCGGTTCCGTTAATATCAAATGGCTTAAAGATGATGAATTCAAGATAAAGGCCAAAGGGAAAAAGATCAATGTGATCGAAATAATCAATAATCAGCTGATCACAAAAAAATATATCGCTGATACGAATATTATAGATGGCTTTGCAGAATCTGATATTAAGAATGACATTATTAAATGCTCCGTGGTAGAACGGCATTATGCTTCTGATAATATCAGCAAGGGATTTGTAAAAGGATTCGGTTTGAAAAAAGGCGCGATCGCTTCAACCGTTGCTCATGATTCTCATAATATCATAGTAATAGGCGTTCTTGATGAGGATATCAAAAAAGCCGTGATACACCTTCGAAAGATACAGGGCGGGTTCTGTGTGGTAGAGGACGATAAAGTATTGATCGACCTGCCTTTACCCATTGCCGGGCTTATGAGCGACAAACCGATGGAAGAGATCAGTAAAAGATTAAAGCAGTTGAATAAAGAAGCTAAAAAGCTCGGGATCACTATCGATGAGCCTTTCCTGATGCTCTCCTTCTTATCCCTGCCTGTTATCCCTGAACTGAAGTTAACAGATAAAGGGCTCTTTGACGGGAATACTTTTAAATTCATTGATCTTTTTATACACGGCAAGAAATAAAAAAGCTGACTTCACCCTAAAAAAATTTTTAATTTCCAGACTGCAATGATCGCTTCCAGTACGATCTTCCTGGACATTTTTGACTGCCCGATCGTCCTGTCCTCAAAAATAATAGGGAATTCATAGAATAAATATCCCTTCTTGAATGCCCTGTACTTCATTTCGATCTGAAAGGAGTACCCTTCCGAAATAATATTATCAAGATCAATACTCTTTAAAACTTCCCTCTTCCAGAGGTTATATCCTCCGGTAAGATCACGGATGGGGCAAAAGAGGATCGTCTTGGCATACAAAGACCCTCCTCTTGAAATGAACTTCCGCAGATTCGTCCAGCCTTCCACACCTCCATACTTCACATACCGGGATCCGATGATAAAGTCATAGGACCGGGATTGTTTCAACATAGCCGGCAGATAGGAAGGATTATGAGAAAAATCAGCGTCCATCTCAATAAAAATATCATAATCCCTTTCAAGTCCCCATTTAAATCCTTTTATATACGCTGTTCCCAACCCCATCTTACTTTTACGCTTGATAAGAAAGAGCCTTTTCGAATACTGCTTCTTCATCAGGTTCGCTATAATATCACCGGTACCATCAGGAGAATTATCATCGATCACCAGGATATCCGCAGGGAATTTTTTAACTGTCTGAAAAACCGTAAAGATAAGATCTTCTATATTATCTTTTTCATTGTAAGTAGGAATAATGATTAATGTTTTTTCCATATATTGATTATTGAACCTTCTTTAATGAATAAAAAAAAGACAAGCAATAAATATCATATTAGAACCAAAAAGCAAGAAAAAAATATCTCAAAAAGGGTATTGATCTTATTCCTCATTCTCGAAGGGCCTCCTGCCCTTCTCCGAGGCCAACATCTATTTTGCCATCCATGGCAAAATAACGATTTTGAAATCCGGAATAAGATCAATACCCTTTTCTCAACTGACCAGGAACAATCAAAAAAAAAGAATATTTCAAAAAGTGTCTTGATTCATTCCTCATTCTCGAGGGGCTTCCTGCCCCTCTCCGAGGGCAAACAGCTATTTCCCCCTCCATGGGGAAATAGCTGTTTGCCCCGAGGAATTTCTTTCTAAGAAATTCCCGGGATTAAGTCCCGGAAATTTTTCAATAGAAAAATTTCTCGGGAAAAGCCGGAAAAAGGTCAGGGACATTCTCTCAATTGGCCGGAAAAGACAAAAGATTAATATCTGAAAGGAGTTGACATTAATTGAAATAAAGATTATATATACTATTGTATATTATATACTGGTTCAGCAAATTCCAAACAGAACTATTAGCTACCAGCTAATATACTAATAAACCAAGTAAGAGGTGAGATCATGTTTATGCCATTTTGGGACCCTACTATGATATTACTGTTACCCGCTATTATTCTATCCATCTGGGCACAGGCCAGAATAAAAAAGACATTTGCAAAATTCTCAAAGGTCACAACTTCAAAAAGACTGACCGGTGCGCAGATCGCCCGTTCTATCCTGGATACGAACGGATTGGATAAAGTTCCTGTTAATGAGATAGAAGGAAATCTGACAGATAATTATAATCCGATCAAAAAGACCTTAAATCTGTCCAGGACCGTATATGACAGCCCTTCAATAGCAGCGGTTGGTGTGGCTGCTCATGAAGCAGGACATGCGATACAGCATAAAAAGGCCTATTTCCCCCTGGCTATCAGGAATGGAATATACCCCATTACCAGATTCGGCTCCTGGCTTGCTTTTCCTTTGATCCTTATAGGTTTTTTCATGGCTAGCCCGGCCCTTATTAAGATCGGCATCTGGCTTTTTGCCGGGTTCGTAGCTTTTACTCTGGTCACACTTCCAGTAGAATTCAACGCATCCAGAAGAGCCGTACAGATCCTGACCAGTACCGGATACTTTTCGCCAGCAGAGCTTTCAGGTGTAGGGAAAGTCCTGAATGCAGCGGCTCTGACCTATGTGGCAGCAGCTCTCACGGCATTAATGAACCTGCTAAGGTTAATACTTTTATCTGGAAACAGAGATTAGCACTTATAATGTATATTTAAAAAAATGTACTTCTTATGATGCAGACCTGATCGAAAAGACCGTACTAGATGGATTCAGGCAATTAGGCGGTATAGAAAAATATATTAAAAAGGAAGAGAAAATCCTTTTAAAGCCCAATTTTCTCAAGCCGGCCAGGCCGGAAACAGCAACGCTGACCCACCCGGAATTCATAAGAGCTGTCATCAGGACCGTGCACAAGCAGGGAGCAACCTGCGTGGTAGGCGATGGGCCTGCAGTAAACATCTCAAAACAGATCGCCTCCTTCTCCGGTGTAAAAAAGATCTGTGAAGAAGAAGGGGTCTCTATCATCGATCTTAAAACACCTAAAAAGATATTAACACCCGATGGAAAGATAGCAAAATTCATATATATTGCCAGAGAACTGGATGATTTTGATAAGATCATTAATTTGCCGAAATTAAAGAATCACGGACTTACCCAGATCACTGTTGCCGGTAAAAATCTGTATGGAGTGATCCCGAGCCTTCGCAAAATAGAATACCACTTTAAATATAAAGAGATAACTGAATTTAACAGTTTGATCCTTGAGCTGAACCGGATAGTGAAACCCGTCATTAATATTGTTGACGCAATTGTTGGTATGGAGGGAAACGGCCCCGGGGCCGGTGATCCCAAACAATGTAACAGCATCATAATGGGTTCTGATACAATCGCCGTAGATTACATTGCGGCCCGGATCATGAATTATGATCCGGACTCGATCCCGTACTTTCAGACAGCAAGGGAATACAACTACGGGGGATATAAAGAAGAACTGATCAAATTAAAAGGAGACCGCCTGGAAGATCGTATTGTAAAGGATTTCAAAACAATCAAAGGAAAAAGCTCCCCAAAAATGGTACCATTATTTCTGCAGAACATCATATCTCAATTTATCATTAAAAAACCTGTCATTTCAAAGTTAAAATGTATCGGTTGCGGAAAATGCTTGAAGGTCTGCCCTCCAAAAGTCATTACACTGAAAAATAAAAAAGCAAAAATAAAGTATAAAGGCTGTATAAAATGTTACTGCTGTTTTGAAGTCTGCCCTGAAAAAGCGATCAACTTAAAAATAAGGCCGTTTTCATAAAACCGGCACATGAGAAAATTTTGTGGATCAAAATTAAATTTGACAGTATAAATATTTTTACTATATTAGTAGAATCGTTAAACGGGTTTTTGTACGAAAACTATAAGCTTTAAAAACAAATTTTTAATCTGGAGGAATGCCTCTTGTTTGATGATCTGTTAAAAATCACCGTAAAGGATGAAAGAAGATATATCCTGGTTAGTCTTGTAGGTATTATTGACAACAATACATATCTTGATTTCGTAAAAAGATGTACTCCCCTGGTTAATAAAAAGAATGTAATTATTAATTTTCAGGAACTGAAATATATCTCTTCAACAGGTATCGGTGTTCTTCTAAAACTGACCTCATTATCTAAAATGAAAGGATACAGAGTGGTTATTTGCGCTTTAAGAGAACCCATTATAAGAATCATAAAACTGATAAAAATGGATAAATTATTTATGATCGAAGAGAGCATGGAAGATGCGATCGATCTTATTAATTCTGACTATAAAAAGAAAAAAAAATAATGGAGCATAAAGTTGTAGATATAAACATTGTACCAGATCATGTCTTCTTGCATTCGGTTCAGACCATCAGTGAAGCGGTCATGGCCATGGCCGGTACCGGGGCTATGAAAACGGACTATAAAACCTACAATCTTGTACTTGCTGTAGATGAGATCGTCTCCAATATATACAGGCATGGACTGAAAAACAGCAAAGGCGATTTTTTGATCAATTTAAAATATTTTATTAATGATGACAAGGTGAGGGTTGAAATAAGAGAAGGAGCTCCTGAATACACCCCCCCTACTACATATGATGAAAAAATGGTACTTGAAAAATATTGTGGTATCGGACTTCACCTGGTAAGAACATTAATGGATGAATATAAGTATTACTTTGAAAAAGAGTCAAAAACAAATGTTGTCATGATCTCTTTAAATATCTGACCCTTCAACTCTCCTTTACCAGTTTTCTTCTTTGTCGATATATTTTTCTTCTGTCGGCTTTTCAGATGCTTTATCTTTATCAATAGCCTCTTTTTCCGTTTCGATCTTTTTTTCTACCGCTTCTTCCTTCTCCTTCACATTTTCTTCCCTGGTTTGTACTTTTGTTTTTGTTTTCAGCTCTTTCTTTATGGAGTCATCGATCTTGATCTGAGCATTCTTGATCTCTTCTGAAATATCCGCGGACCCGATCTCTTCCACCTCACTGAACTCCTTTAATACGGTGAAATCTTTTAGAGATGACCGGGTCAGACTTTCTGTTTTTGCATTTTTAAAGTCATCGTCTTTCAAAGAAACCTCGTTCAATGATGAAACCGTAATGGTCTCTTCCTTATTTGCAGCATTCGCCAGTTCCACTTCACCGGACAAAACAGCTATTTTCGTTGTTGTCTTCTCATCTTTGGTAACTTTCGCAAAGAACGGGAAAGCACTTTTCTCTTCTCTTTCCACTTCGACCATGAATGAGGTTCCCCTTACACCGGCCACGGCCGTAGGAGTCTCCACTTCAAAAGCCGACTCTTTCTTTAATTTCTGCAGACTCAGGACCATCTTTCCCAATGTGACTTTCAGCTTTGACCTGTTGTTCTCATCATCTATGTTGATGAGCTCCTTGAAGGCAACGGAAGAACT
The DNA here is from genome assembly GCA_018817865.1 of Spirochaetota bacterium. Lineage (GTDB taxonomy): Bacteria > Spirochaetota > JAHITG01 > JAHITG01 > JAHITG01 > JAHITG01. Next base: position 7,304 of record JAHITG010000131.1, on the reverse strand, counting down.
CTCCTGGATCTTTAAAACACCTCTCTTGGCAACGACAATATTCACACTGGAATTTTTACCCGTGATAATAACATCGTCAGGTAAAATTTGAGTATCTATTTTAACCTCTACTTTACCGGGAGTATCTCCTCTTAAAATATACACCTTGCCCATGGCAAAGACAACCTTTGCTTTAAGAATATTTTCAGACTTTTTTTCCGGTTTTTTCATTGTACATCCCACAGTAAAAAGAATAAAAGCCAATAGTAAAACAAAAATAATAGTATATGTTCTTTTCATGTATATCCTCCACTTTGGATCATATCCTATAATGTAGTCCAAATTTAATATTTATCAATAATTATTTTATTTATTTATACTGGTATATACCACTTCAGGAGTAAAAGGGGGCTTTCGCAGCCGGATACCAACGGCGTTATAGATGGCATTGGAGATAGCCGGGACCGCGCCGTTGATACAGATCTCCGATACACTTTTTGCACCATACGGGCCTGTGGGTTCCGGATACCCTTCGATCAAAATCGTTCTGATCTCCGGCAGGTCTGCCGGATAAAACAGTTTATAATTGTCAAAACCGGAATTCAGCATCCGGCCCTGCCTGTCAAAAATGTATTCTTCCGTAAGGGCATAGCTTATGCCGTTAAGGACACCTCCTTCTGTCTGTCCTTCAGCAAGTTTCGGATTGATCGCCCGACCGCATTCAATAGCAGCTACATACTTCAGGACTTTTACTTTTCCTGTATCCATATCCAGCTCGATCTCTACAAAATGAGCTGAAAACGGAGGCGGCGATTTATGTGTAATATGTGATTTAACCGATGCGATCTGGTGCTGATTCTTTTCATAAAGAGAATGTAAACCGATCCTCTGATATGTAATATTTTTACCGGTCTTTTTTGAAAAGACAGCACTGTCCTTAACATAAAGGTCTGCCTTCTTCTCTTTTAACATCTCCGCTGCAACATCAAAAATTTGAGACCGGATATCCTCAGCCGTCTTTATGACCGCATATCCCGACAGATAAGTCGTGGAAGAGGCATAGGCACCCACATCAAATGGTGTAAGGTCAGTATCGGAAGAGTAAACAATGATCTTTTCCACAGGGACATCCAGCACTTCTGCCGCCATCTGGGCAAGTATCGTATCAGAACCGGTCCCCAGGTCCGTGGCACCGACCAGCAGGTTGAAGGAGCCGTCTTCATTCATTTTCATGCTGGCGGCACCCATATCAATATCCGGAATACTGGATCCCTGCATAAGGGCCACCATCCCTACCCCTTTCCGTATTTGCCCGGTCTGCCTCTCATATCTCTCTTTTTTCGCATACCAGTCAATGGCCGTAGCCCCGATCTCAATACACTGATCAAGTCCGCAGCTTTCAATGGTCTGCAGGACTCCTTCGCGCCCTTCTCCCAGTGCTTTAAAGACAGGAGAGGTCTCCCCGACCTTAATATGATTCATTTTATAAAAATGGCACACATCCATGCCGATCCTTTCTGCCATTTCATCGACCTGAATACCCATGGCTATGTACCCTTGCGTAGCTCCGTATCCCCTGTAGGCTCCGCCTACAGGAAGGTTTGTATAAACGGTCTGTGCCTTGAACTGAACATTTTCACATCTTAAAAGAGGCAAGACCTTACTGCCTGTATTGCAGGCTACGGTCAGAGCATGGGATCCGTACGCACCCGTATTCATTAAGACATCCATATCGATGGCCGTTATAGTGCCGTCATGTTTTACCCCGGTCTTTAAGATGATCCTTTGAGGATGCCTGGTACGCGAAGCAATAAATTCTTCGGAACGGGAATAATGCAGTTTTACAGGAGAACGGGTCTTTAATGTCAGGGCCGAACAGATATCCTCGATCAGGACTTCCTGTTTTCCGCCGAACCCCCCGCCTATTCTGGGTTTAATAACCCGGACCCGGCTCTCTGAGAGCTGAAGCCGTTCTGCCACGATCCGCCTGACATGGAAGGGAACCTGTGTGCTGGTCCTGATAACGAGCCTTCCCTGGCCGTCCAGATAAGTAATGACAATATGGGTTTCATTAGCGGCATGAGATGCATAATGGGCATAATATATATTTTCAAAAGTATGGTCTGCATTGCTGAACCCCTCTGCCATATTCCCTGTCAATGCTTTGACCTGTGAAGCAATATTTCTTTTTGGATCATAATTTAAAGGTATGATGGTCCTGGCCTCTTTCTCATCATGAATGATCGGCATACCCTTTTCGGTAGCTTTTTCCATGTCCAAAACCGGCTTTAAGACCTTATACTGTACTTTGATCAGCTTTATCGCTTCTTCCGCGATCTGTTCTGTTTCAGCTGCCACGGCCGCGACCCTGTCTCCTACATAGCGCACTTTATTATCCAGAATAAAAGTATCATACGGAGAAGGTTCGGGATAACCCTGCCCGGCCGTGGTATGGGCAATACGGGGCAGGTCCTTGTAAGTCAATACGGCCTTGACCCCTTTCAGCTTTTTTGCCTTTGAAGCATCAATACTTAAGATCTTTGCATGGGCATGAGGCGAAGGCAGGATCTTTGCATAAAGCAGGTTAGGAAGCTCGATATCATCGACGAATCCGGCAATTCCCGTGGCCAGTCCCAGGCCATCAACTTTTTTTACGGATTGTCCGACATACTTTAAATTACCAGCATCAACAGGCTCTTCTTTGGCTTTCTTTTTAAATATGCTACCCTTTTTATCAGGCATCCATTCCTCCTGAACGATCTAATAAAGTTTTATATTCCTCGTTTTAGTAGGGACAAGGCATGCCTTGTCCCTGCAATTCCATTTTTAATAACTATCTTTTTTAATTCCATCTCTATTTTATTTATTCTTCATCTTCTTCACTGCCATCCTGACAGCATCAATGATCTTCACATACCCTGTGCAGCGGCAGTAATTTCCATCCAGGGCTTTCTTTATTTCAGTATCCGTGGGATCCTTCTTTTTATTCAACAGGGCTTTTGCGGAGATGATCATTCCCGGGGTACAGTACCCGCACTGGACCGCACCGGCTTCTACAAAACTCTCCTGGAGGGGATCCGGCTTTTCGGTCGTACCGATTCCTTCTATTGTGACGATACGGCTGTTATCAGCCTCGGCAGCCAGGACAAGGCAGGAATTGACAGCACGGCCATTTAAAAGAACGGCGCAGGCCCCGCATTCACCGGTACCGCATCCTTTCTTGACCCCCTTATATCCTTCCCTCCTCAGAACATCCAGAAGAATATCACCCGGCTTGATGGTAAATTCTTTTTCCTCATTGTTAATTATTAATTTAATGATCATTAAATATTCCTTTGCTTGTAGGGACAAGGCATGCCTTGTCCCTACTATTTTCTACGCACTTTTCATTGCACCTTTGATCGCGCGTTCCAGTAAAACCCTGATCAAATGTTTTTTATATTCCCGGCTCGCCCTGAAATCGGACGAGACTTCTGTGCTTTTTGATGCTTCCTCTGCCACTTCCCTGATCAGCTCATCTATGATCACTTTATTCTTCATCATCTTCTCCAGTTTATATGCCCTGAAAGGTAACGGCTGAAGCGCTCCAAAAGCAATGCGGATATCCTTGCATTTCTTTTCGTTCATCTGGATAAAAACAGCCACATTGCAGAGGGCATAATCAAATTCTGTCTTTGAAAATGTGATAAATTCCGTTCCAAAAACCCCGGATGGGGATTTGATCCGGACTTCAGTAACAATATCTGTATATTTCAATACTGTCTTGGGATGTTTCTTTAATAGGTCAGAAAATTTCAAGGTTCTGGAAGCGGGCCCTTTTACATTCACTTTCGAATCCAGTACCAGAAGGGCAACCGGCAGATCGCTCCACCTGTAGATCTGGATAATATTCCCGCCCAAAGTTATCAGGTTGCGGTTCAATGTGGACCCGATCCTGTATGAAGCTTTATATAGAAGGCCTTTTGCGAATTTTTGGGCAGCTTTATTCTCCAGAATATCCTGTATCCTGGCCATGGAGCCAATGGATAGTTCCGTCCTGCTCTGAGTGATATGGTCCAGCCCGCAGTTCTTCAGACTGATAAAACCGGACACATTCCCCATCCTGCCAAGCACCGCAGAAGTACCCCCGGCAAAGACAGCCCACTTCCCTTTTCCTTTTTTAAGCTCATTAACAGCATCAGAGACTCTTAAGGGAGATGAATAATACCGGATATCCGAAAGCACGAAGATACGCCTCCTTGAAAAGGATATATTACTGATTGAATGTAATAAAATGAAGCTGAATGTCAAATAAAGTTTAAGCAGGAAAATATAATGGAAATCAATTTTCAAGACATTATTATTAAAACAAATGAAAAATATCAATGAATTAAAAAAATTATTATCTACTAAAAAAGAAAAAATCCAAAAAGAATATAATGTTAAGGAAATAGGAATTTTTGGATCATACGTACGCGGAGAAGAAAAAAAAGATAGTGATATTGATGTACTTGTAGAATTTGATGAACCAATTGGATTTTTTAAATTTTTAGAGCTGGAAGAATACCTGGAAGAATTATTTGGTATAAAAGTTGATCTAGTTTCAAAAAAAGCTCTTAAACCTGTTATTGGCAAATATATTAAAAAAGAGGTTACCTTTATTTAAATGGTTAGAGATTACAGTGATTATATTTCCGATCTGATAAATAGTATAATTGAAACTGAAGAATTTGTTAAAGACATGAGCTATGATAATTTTTTAAAAGATAAAAAGACATCAAATGCCATAATAAGAAGCCTCGAAGTGATCGGTGAGGCTGCTAAAAAGATGCCTGAAAATTTGAAAACAAAATATTCAGATATTCCATGGAAGAGGATGGCAGGAATGAGAGATAAGCTTATTCATGAATATTTTGGAGTTGATCTGGAAATTGTCTGGAAAGTGATAAAAGAAGAATTACCTTCGATAAAACCAATTATTGAAAAAATGAAAGTTGAAATTAATTCTGATTAATTAAAAATAGCATCATTTATATCGTTATTCATACTCTGCAAGAATCTTCTTTTTAGCTTTTGCCTTCTGCAGCGCCAACTGTATCTTTTCATTCTCAGGGTCCAGTTTCAATGCCCTGTTCCATTCCCTAATGGCCTTATCAAGGTCAGAAGCCATGTAAGAATTTATTCCTGAAATATAATACTGCCATACCTTCTTTTTTAATGCTACTATATCTTTGCCGGGAGAGCTCCCTGATCTTTCAGCGATCCTCTCTTTTGATTTTTCAATATATTTTAGCGCCCTTGTATTGTCCGGGTCCATTTCGATCACCTGTTTCATCTTATCAATGCACTCATTGTACTTTTTGTTCACATAATCAGAGACACCCTGGCTGTAGAGCTGAATAATATTTTTTCTGTCCACTTTTGTGAGGTCCTGCTCAACCTCAGCTTCATCGATCCTCTCTATCAGCTCTTTTGCTTTCACATTATTTTCATCTTTTTGAAGGATCTCCTCGAGAAGCTTTCTGGACCCTTTATAATTTTTACTTGAATAATAATTATAAGCTTGATCCAGCGAATAATTCAACTCCATTGTATTCTGCTTCTCTTCATATAACTTTAAATTATCCAGGGCAGTTCTATTTTCCGGATCCAAAAATAAGACGATCTTTATCTCATTAACAGCATCCTGATACTTGTAATTATCATTATAATCCTGCGCTATGACCAGATGTTTCTTTATCAGATCATTCCGGTCTATCCGACTTTTTGCAGTATTGACCAGATCTTTGGCTTCCATGTGATCCGGCTTTATAAGGAGTATCTTCACGGCTTCTTCAAAAGAATCGGTAAACTTCTTCTCTTTTAAAGATACTTTAGCCAGGTTCAGCTGGTATTGAATAAATTTCTCCTGTTTATCGCGAATGATCTGTATATCAGCTTCGGTAAGCTCTTTGCTTTGAACCATATCCTCATCCGGGTCGATCTGAAAAACCCTGCCCCACTCGGCTCCCGCAGCAGTAAAATTATCCTTTGTAAAAAAACTCATCCCCTTATCATAATGTTTTTGGATCAGCTGATATTTGGAGGCATTCTTTCCGGTCCTGTAAGGTTCAAACTTTATCATTTTATTTAAAATGATATTCAGCTTCTTCATGGCAAATGATTTATCCGGATTCAATGCTGCCACTATTGATAAATGATGCAAGGCCTTATCAACATCCCCTTTCTTATAGAGATCGATCCCTTTATTGAGATGATCCTTTTCAAGCCTTCCGTTCCTCTCCTTGTCGCCGGCTTTCTGAATCTTTAACTTCTTTAATATGTTATCACGCAGTACTTTTGCATCTATATATTCCGGGTCGATCTGCAGGATCTCCTGTGCCGTGAAGAGGGAAAAAGAATAATCACCCCTTTCATATTTAAAAAGTGCTATCTGGTATAAATTATCCGTTTTCCGTTTTATGGCGCCTTCCATTATCCTCTTCTCTTCGAGCTCTTTTATCTTATTTTCAGTCTCGCGTATCCGATCCCCTGCCTTGGTGAATTCAGGATCTGTAACATGAGCTTCCTTCCATTTTATAATTGCCTTCTGATACTGGCCGGCCTTATAGAGATCGATCCCTTCTTTATATAAGCTGTTAACAAGCTTCTCTTTATCCAGATTATCCAGCTCCTTCCGGGTCAATGCCGCTTTCGCTTCATACAGCTCTTCCTCAGGCATCAATTTTTGCGCCTCCAGGTATTCAACCATTGCAGCGGGAAAATCGGATTTTGCAAAGTACAGATCCCCTTCCTTAACCCTCGTCTCTGCTTTTTCGCTATTTACCCTTTTATCCTCATCTGCCCTAAGCCGTCTTAAAAATTCTCTGGCGTCCTGATGCTTCCTGTTCTTCTTCAGACATTCGGAAAGTTTATTCATGGCCTCAACGGTACGTCCTTTTTGATAATACTCTGTGGCTTCTTTGAATAATCCCTCTGCTTCTGCGATCCTGGCCTGTTTCTCCTTTTCTATTATCTCAAACCGCTGTTCCAGGAGGTCATGATAATAATCTGTTTCCCGGTAAGAAGGATCTGTTTTGTACAGCCTGCTGAAATACTCATAGGAACGCTCAAAATTGAAATCATTGTAATGCATCAGTCCCCTGTTATAATAATTTTCTTTTTCCCTGCCGGACATCTTAATGGGAAAACGGTAAGTAAATGAGACCTTATGATTCTTGATATTTTCGATCTTTTCAAAAGCATAATTCAGCTCATAAGAGGAATAACTGAACCCGCCACCGGCCGTAAACTCGGCCTTTTCACTGTACCCGGCTCTTAAAAATAGAGTATTATATAATGAATAC
>JAHITG010000130.1 GCA_018817865.1 Spirochaetota bacterium | reverse complement strand
GTATTATCTTTTATAACTTATTTTCCAGTTTTTTTTAAATAACCGGGTTTCTTACAGACCATCAATTCTGTTGACGGTCCTTCCTTGATCCATCGCGTCAGAAGAAGATCGAGGGGATATAGAATAGCTCCTGCCAAAGCTCCCAAAAAATGAAATTTACGGACCGGCCATGTCAGTTTCTGCCAACCTTTTTTAATGATATTGCTCTTCAGATCAACCGGATAATTCATAAGAATAAATAGAGGAACCCTGCTTTTGATCTGAAAACCGGCTTTAATAACAAGTCTCTTTATCACAGATAATGTTCTGTTGACCTGATATCCCCCGTGCAAAGGCCCGTGATGAAGAAAATTCTCAGAAAAGAAGAGGTATCCGCCGGGTTGCAGAAGCTTATATAGATTCTTCAGCGCTTTTAAATACATTTTATCATTATTTATATGAAAAAGAACAGCAACAGCTGAAATAAAATGGTACTTCTTTTTAAGAATAGTTTTCGGCAGCTCTTTGCTTATATCCATTTGAAACGAATGAACATCAGGGAACTTCTTCTTTATCTGCATTACAGCATAATCGGAAATATCTGTCGCCATGATCGACTTCACTTTCAGTGATCTCCAGAACTGCACAAAATAGCCGGTACCGGAACCGATATCCAGAACCTCTTTTTTACTCCGATCACTAAATAATGGCTTTATCTGACGATATAAAACTGCTTTTTGAAGTTTATATAACCAGAAATTATAATTCCTTCCCAGGCTGTAATTACCAACACCATGAAGGCCCCATTTTTCTTTCAATCTTTTATTCCAATACGCTCTTGAATTAAACATGTTGACAGATTATTTTTTCTTGAATATTTTTCCGGAAACAAGTTGATCTTTAATATACATATAGTACTCTTTTATTTCATCCGGTGTAATAAAAAAGAGTTCTGAAAATCTCACCTTTGTATACTTCATATATAGTCCATACTGCACCAGGGCATTCAGGGAATAGGAGACAGCAGAGGCAAAAGCAGCACCCCGGATCTTATATTCCGGAATAAGAATGATATTCAGGATCAAATTTACCAGAACCGAAGAGAAATGGACCCAGAAGTTGATCATGGGCTTCCCAAGATGCAGGTTAAAAAAACTGCCTAACAGGTCAATGGAATTAAAGAGGATCAGTCCCGGGAGCAGGATCACCAGAGGCCAGTACGATAACAGAAATTGATCGGTGTAAAACAACTGAATGAGAAATTTTCCAAAAAGAATAAATCCGATCGCTATCAGAACAGAAATAAAGATATTCAGGCGTGTCCCCTTGTTAATAATATATATCACATCTTTCTTTTTATTGGCGCTGATCTTGGGCAGTAAGATGGTATTTAAGGAGATAGGCAGTTCTTTTAAAAGTTCCGCCATTTTCACTGACAGCGAATAGAGACCCACATAATACGGTTTTAAAAAATATGCAATAATAAAAAAATCCAGCCGGTAATTTAAATTGCTTGCAATAAAAAAAAGATAATTTTTAAATCCGAACTTTACGATCATCTTCATCTTGCTGAAAGATATCCGGATCTTTCTGTTAATATGATCTTTTATATTAATATAAATAATAGCTGAACTAATTACTACGTTAGCAATAGTTAAAAGGATCAATTCTCTGACACCCCATCTTAATACCATAAGTATTATAATGGCCCCGACCAGAGAAAAGAGAGAAGAAAAGAGCGTAACAGAAAGAATGATCTTATATTTTTGAAGAGCATCGATAAATCCCCTGAAGATCCTCTGTAAAAATTCTACCGGGATCAGTATAAAGGCCAGAAAGAGGATATTCCAGTTAATACCTTTATAGATCGAATTCTTATTATATTTGATAAAGAGAAAGGCAAAAAGAAGCCCTAAACAGGTAAAAATAATATACAGGAACAATGTATTATGGAAAAGATCATTAAACTTTAATCTTTTTTTCCCAAACAAATAGACATTGGAGACCGGAAGGCCGAATTCAAAGAACATGACCGTAAAAGTCGAGAGGGTCACGATCAGAGTAAATATCCCTTTATTACCGGGCCCCAGGTACCTGTTGATCACGATAGATGCCAGGAATCCAAACAGAACATACATGAACCGGGTGCCGAATGAAGCTGAAATCAATTTTTTTATCATACCGTTACTATTACCGTTATGCCTCTTTTAGAACTTTAATTTCCAGTTCCATATTTTTTTCAAAAACCGCCTTTTTCCGGATGAGACTCTTATTGATCTTTGCGATCTTTTTCTTTAACCGGTCTGTATTCATTAAAATATAATTCACTGTGTGCAATGTCTCCTTCCTGTTGTCCGGGTCAATAAGAAATCCATTCTCCTGGTCATTGATCCAGAACTGATTTGCCTTAATATTATTCAGAACAGGTATAAGTCCGTAATACATTGCCTCCAGCAATGTAACAGAAGTTCCATCTGACCGGGGAAAGGCTATGAACAGGTCCGACTGCTTATATATCTCGATCAATTTATCATGCTCTAATGTTCCCGTAAAATGGACTTTATCTGTTATCTTCAACTTCTTTACTAATTGTTCCAGTCTTCGTTTCTGACTTCCGTCATTAGCTATGGTCAGTCGATATCGGTCCCCTTTGATACAGGAAAATAATTCAATAATCCTGTTGATCCGGTAGATCGGCTCTAATGCCCTGGCCGACAAAATATATACGAATTTCTTATCCCTCTTTTTCTCAACCTCTCTACCCCTCTTCAAACGGATACCGAAAGGGACAAATCTTATCCTGTCATCGGAAATATGTTTCTTCAGCTCATCCGCAATATTCAGACCATCCGTAAGAACAGCATCACTGCATTTAAGTGTATACTTAACAATTAAATAATAGAATATTGATCTTTTCGGATAATATAGAATATCTGATCCCCATACGGTCAATATATACGGCCTGGTTCCTGTAATAGCTCCCCAGAACCCGAAAGAAGAAGCGATATGACCGTTCACAACCGATGGCTTAACAGTCTGAATGATCTTTATTAACTGTTTTTTATAATAAAAAAAGCCGAAAAAAAGCTGATGCAGAGATCCTCGAAAGAAAAATCGGAATAAATTAAAAAGCAGAACTTCTTTTTTATGGTTCCTGAAATACTGGTCAATAATTCTTTTTCTGCTGTCCCAATTATCCCTGTTAAAGAGAAAGACCTTACTTCTTACAGGTGATGCCAGATGGATCTGATGCTTCGTCTTAAAAAGGTGCGTGATCCGTTTTATAACATGAATAGAGGTATGAGGAGCAATGATCAACAGATTCATAGTATTATCAAATTTAGTCATTAGTTAACATATCATACACTTGAGTAATAATGCAAATGGGTAATAGCGAATGACTTAATTAGATTCATATATTATAAATTTCTTATTTTTCCTTTAAAGGAGTGACCTTATCACCGGTCTTTTTATACTCATTTCCGCAGGCAGGACATTTAGCCTTATTTTTTTTAAATTCGATCCTGATCCCGCATTTGCACATCCATCCCATTATCTTGCCAGGGACACCGACCACCAGGGCATAATCCGGAATATGTTTTGTAACAACAGTTCCAGCCCCGATAAAAGCATACTTTCCTATATTATGACCGCACACGACCGTAGCATTAGCACCGATCGATGCGCCTTTTCTGACTATCGTTTTTCTGTATTCATCTTTACGCTCAATAAAGCTCCTGGGATTATTCACATTGGTAAAGACCATGGACGGCCCGCAAAAGGCACCATCCTCCAGGATCACATCATCATAAACAGAAACATTATTCTGAATTTTTACACCATTTCCAATAATGGCTCTTTTATCAACATAAACATTCTGCCCGATAATACAGTTCTCACCGACCTTCGCCCCTTTCATGACATGGGCAAAATGCCATACCTTTGTTCCTTTGCCGACATTTGCGCCTTCTTCCACGATCGCACTCGGATGAGCATAAAAATCTCCTGCTTTAGCGAAGCTGCTTTTCTCTGCTTCATCATGAGAGCTGATAGCTTCCTCCGCTGTTTTTAAAAATTCTAGTACTCGCAGTCCTTCCTTTCCGTCTGTTATAGGCGGTTTTCCGGACTTTATCGCATCCATAAAAGCCTGACACTCGTTCTTTAGAGGTTCTCCTTCCGGAAGGGCCACTTCTTCTGCATCAGCTTTTCTGGCTACCGGGATCTGGTTCTTCCATTCGATCTTGTGAGGATACAGAAGGAGTTTCTTATCGGATGTATCATCAAATACAGCCATCTTATTATCTCCCACAACCACCAGTTTCTGTTCCTTAATAGGATGAAGCCAGCTGACAAAGATATGGCCCCGTATACCCCCGGCAAAAGAAAAGTTGGTCATGGTAACATCATATATGTCCTTCTGTACATATGCGCCCCCGTTTGCAGAGATCTTCTCCGGGAACTTATTGATCAGCATAAGGATCACCGATACATCATGCGGAGCAAAGCTCCACAGGATATTCTCCTCATTCCTTAACTTCCCGATGTTCAGCCTGTTCGAATAAATATAATGGATTTTTCCCAGTTCCCCCTTATTGATCAACTCGGAAAGCTTTATTACAGCTGGATGATACTGAAGAATATGTCCAACCATTAAAATTTTCTTCTTCTTTTCTGCCAGCGCTATCAACTCCTCACCCTGCTGAATATTCAAAGCCAGAGGTTTTTCCACAAAAACATGTTTGTTATTCAAGAGAGCCTCTTTTGCTATAGAATAATGCGTTGCAGCCGGTGTGGCAATGGCTACTCCTGCAATATCTTTACTCTTAAATATCTTTTCAGTGTCATCTGTATATTTAAGATCAGGATAATCCTTCTTCCTCTCTTTAATAATAGTGTCATCCAGTTCACACACAACATCAAGTACTCCTAAATTTAAAAAATTCCTTAACAGATTTTTTCCCCAGTATCCTGCTCCTATCAGACCTATTTTTATATTTTTTCCCATCAAAACCCTCCTGAAAAATTATATTTCTTCTTATTTGTAGTGTTTTTTTACCCAGTCCTTGTAACTGCCGCTTCGTACATGCTCCACCCATTCTTTATTATCAATATACCATTTTATCGTCTCTTCAAGGCCTTTGCTGAAATCATACTTGGGAGACCATCCCAGTTTTTCTTTGATCTTACTGCAGTCAATGGCATAACGTCTGTCATGTCCCGGCCTGTCTTCCACAAAAGTGATCATCTTTTTATATCCGGAAATATCTTTTCCTGTTATGCCGGCTATCTTTTCACAGAGGAAGTTCAGCATATCAATGTTCTTCCATTCATTTTGACCGCCAATATTATATGTCTCTCCTGATCTTCCCTGATTTATGATCATCCATATGGCTTCACAGTGATCCTCAACATAAAGCCAGTCCCTCACATGAGAACCGTCGCCGTAAACCGGCAACGGCTTTCCATGTAAAGCATTCATGATCATTAAAGGTATCATCTTTTCCGGAAAATGATACGGCCCGTAATTATTAGAGCAATTGGAGATCGTATTCTGAAGACCGTATGTTTCATGATAAGCCCTGACCAGATGGTCCGAAGAAGCCTTCGAAGCGGAATAGGGGCTGTTTGGGCGGTACGGAGTATCTTCCCTGAAATATCCGGAATCTCCTAAAGAACCGAAAACTTCATCCGTACTGACATGATGAAAGAGGGTATCTTTTCTGTCTGCCCATAATTCACGGGCCACCTCCAACAGAACAAATGTTCCGATGATGTTTGTATATATAAAATCCCCGGGCCCATAAATGGAACGGTCCACATGAGATTCTGCAGCAAAATGAACTACAGTATCAATATCATACTTTTTCCAGATATCCTTGATACTCTTCTGGTCCTGTATATCACATTTTTCAAAAAAATATCTTTTTTTATCATACTGCCCCGCTATATCCTTTAAATTCTCAGGATTTCCGGCATAAGTTAATTTGTCAATATTTACCACTTTTCCTTTAAATGATGTTTTTTTAAATAAAAAATGTATAAAATTAG
>JAHITG010000129.1 GCA_018817865.1 Spirochaetota bacterium | reverse complement strand
TAAAATAGAGTGGAAAATCGAACTGCCCGTCCAGTTTGTCATAGCCGATGAATTGATTAATGGTCTCCCTGTCCGATATGGATTCTCCGACCATATAGAAAAGGCGGTTCTCTTCCAGTTCTATCTCTTTTCGGACTGCTGATCTGAGCTGTTTCCAGAAGGAAGGGGGAATATGTTTGACTGCATCAAGGCGGAACCCGTCTATGTTATACTCCTTTATCCACCACAGAGCATTATCGATCATGGCTTGCGGGACCTCTTTGTTGGAGTAATCAAGGGAAGGGATCCAGAAATCAAACCAGGTAGTGAACGGGAACTCTTCAAAAAGGCGTAAATTCAGTCTTTTATCCGGTGTATACATGGACCCGTACCAGTCCGGATGATCCCGGTAAAGGGGGTGATTGGTGTGGGTATGGTTGAAGACCATATCAAAGAGTATCTTTATACTGTTCTTATGAGCTGTGCGTATCAGGTCTTTCAGCTCCGTCTCTGTTCCGAAATGGTTCTCCGGTTTGACAGGATCACCGGGCCAGTATCCGTGATAGGCGCCGAAATATTTGTGAGGAGGGAAGTGATCCCTGTAGAACTCTTCCGGATTATCATTGACCGGGGAGATCCAGAGGGTATCCACCCCCAGTTCTTTAAAATAACCGGATTCTATCTTTTCTTTTATCCCCTGGAAATCACCGCCCATATAGTCGCAGTACGGGTCTACATGAGCCGGTTTCTCCTTCCTGTCGTTCTTTGAGTTTCCATTAAAGAACCGGTCCGTAAAAACGAAATAGAGAACGGAACGGTTCCAGTCATCTTTCTTTTTATCATAAATAAATCTTCCGGTCTGACAATCAGGATGGGTGATGAGGATGACCATGTTTTCAATGTTCTTGTTTTCTTTTAATATGATTTGGTTTTTTACAAGGGAAAGATCAGTAACAGACTGGTTGTTTATATATAATTTTATATGTTTTTTTTTAAACGAGATCTTTTTTTCACAATGGATAAAGAATTTTTCTTTTTGCAAAGGTATGATCGAGATAGCCGGTTTGTTATATTCTCCTGTCTGTAAAATGGAATTGTAAGAACCGAATCCGTCGGGTGACTTTTGCGGATTTGACGGGTCGAATATCCATTTATCATTGACTATGAATTTATACTGATAGACCCCGCTTTTTAAATTAAGCGTATTGGTATAAACTTTGTTTTTATCATCATAAGTTAGTATATCTTTATTGGCCATCCATCCGTTAAAGGACCCGGCAACAGAGACCTTTAAAGAAGGGTCTTCTGTGCTGTATCCGAATTTTACCGGAAAGATATTTTGAAGGACCTGCACCGGGATATCGAATACTGCTGAATCTTTTTTTGATGTGATTTTTAATGACAGAGTGGTTAATCCCGTGAAATCTTTTAAAGGGATAACCATTATTTCATGAGTTTTAATATAACAGTTTAATGAAGGGGAGCCGATTATCTGTATCGAATACGGTGTATCAGAGTGAACAAGATAATCCATGTCGACCGTCTCTTTGGAGCTTTTTTCGATCGGGATGATCGGGAAGATGTGGGTTGTGATCTCTGCGTTTATTGTAAATGCAGTCAGGATAAGAATAAGAAGCGATCTGATCAATAGATGTTTCTTCATATAATATTATTTTAGTATAATAGAAATCCGGATCAGAGTCAATAACTATTTTTTTATTATAGTTGACAGAGCAGTTCCATTTATTATATTAAAAAAAATTTAAACTGTTTTTTTAAGGAGGATATGAGAATATGAAAAAAATATTTATTCTAATAATTTGTGTACTGGCACTTGCCATAACAGCCAGGCTGGATGCTACACCCTCAATTCACGGCAGTTCAGGCTTTGTGACCATGCCCGGGACAGGTACGGTTAATCCCGGCAGTATCTATTTAGGGGGACATTTTATCGGCGGGGAACCGTCTATCCCTGTGAATTTCGGTTTTGGCCTTTCAGAAGTCTGGGAACTTACCGGAGCTATAGAGCTTGTGGATAATGATCCTGCTGATCCATATCTTGATGTTTCTACAAAATATCGTTATTACAACGGATCAGAACTGCATAGCGCTTTTGGTGTAAGCTTAAATCTGGCTTTTGATGAAACCGGTGGAGAAGATAAAGCAAAGTTTTCTATTTATAATGTGATCGGCCGTTATGCTTTTGGAGGCTCTTTTGGAGTTGGTTTTGGGTATACATTCGGTAATGATGATTACATCAACTACTGGATGGGCTATTCCCTTGAGATATTGAGTAAAGTACTCTATCTTGAAACGGATCTTTCCAATTTTTCATACAGGTTCCCATGGTTTATGGCGGATTATCAGAATACTTCCAGAGGGATCGGAAATATTGATCTAAGATTGCATTTAGGTGAGATGGTTATTCTTGATTTTGGAATTCTTGATGGAATGGATGCAAACAGACAAGGATATATCGGCGGTAATGTTAAATTATCACTTTAAAGACAAGGGCTTTAAGATATTAGATATAAAAAAAGGGCAGTTCTTTTTGCAAAGAGCTGCCCTTTTTTGTTTATTAATGATAATATGGTTTTACGGTACAAAGAAGATCTTTGCCGACTTTTGCATGGAACCGAGTCTGACCTGTAAAAGATATACTCCTGCACCAACATACTCTCCATCTGTATCCTGCCCGTTCCATTTCAGTTCTATATTGTTCAGTGTGGAAGTATTCTGATCAAACAGGTTTTTGACCAGCCTGCCGGATATACTGAAGATGTCCGCTTTAATATATAATTTATCCTCGCTGATCAATTGGAGGTCCTTCAGGGTGATCGTGGTCTCCTTTCCGATGGTAAGGTTGTTGGCTGAAAGTTCGATATAATCCGAGCTTTCGGGTAGATCTGATTTCTCTTTTTTATATTCATGCGCTCCTATATCCCTCTGACCATACTCGACCAGGTCATCCAGGAATGGTAATCCATAAGAAGTAAAATAGATCGTATCTCCACGGTCTATACACGGGGAATCCTTGCTCAGCCTGTAATCTGATGCAGGATTTCTGAAATTGGGATCTTCCCACAAAGTGGCAAATTCATTATGGTCCGAATAATTGAGCTGATTAAGTTTACCCGGCTGGTAACAGTTGTGACCGAATTGTACATGAAGCTGGTCTGAATTATAAGTGCCGAAAGAAAAATCATATATACCGTTATTATATCCGATATTATTCTTTACTTCCAGATTCATAGGTGATGCGAAGGAATTGGTGACATTTAAACCATATTTTAAATTGTTAACAAGGGTATTATTATATATTTCATGGGTGTCTCCTCCTGATGGAGGTGCCACAATATCTATTCCCGTTTCACAATTAACAATAGTATTGTAGAATAAAAAGGAGTTCCTGGAGATGTGAATGGCGATCCCTTTTGTAAAGCCTTTTATTGTACAATGAACAATAGAGCATGAATCTGCATATCTATTGCTGATGGCTTGTGTATGTAGATTGGATGTTTCGAATTCACAATTCACAACAGAAAGATTGGAGGCGGCAATATTGATAGCTACCTGATTTGTCCCCCTGAGCTCAAACCTTAAATTTTCAAAATGCATATGGTGATTCATGGACATATTAAGATTTACTAAATTTGTGGATTGAGCGTCGTGCCAGATGATAGGTTTGTTGTTTGGATCCTGGCCCTTTAAGGTAATGGAATTCACTGCTGTAAAATAGAGACTTTCACGGTACTCCCCGCTGTCAATAATGATTATGGTGTCACCTGAAGTTGCTATAGCGAGGGCTGCCCCGATAGTGGTATGATCAGCACCGGAAGCTCCTACGGTCCTAGTTGTTCCAGACAGGGCTGATGTATAACCCAGTATGATCAACAAGATGATTGTATAATATTTTTTCATATCAGACTCCTTTGAAAACATCAGGATCTTTCAGCATATAATATACCTTAATAAAATAAAAATTCTACAACTTTTTTAATTGACATGTTTTATGAAAGGATTACTTTTCGTGTGAAAATTTATTGGAAAATGGCTGGTAAAGAATTGATTCTATGATAAAAATTCTGATCATACTGGTGAATTTCGCTTTATGTCTGAGTAATATTTATGCAAAGGAGGATCATCTGATACACATCGGACATTCTACGGTCCTGCTGCATCTGAACGGCCTGAATATTATCATTGATCCGAACTGGAATAATAAAGACCTGTTTTTAAAAAGGATCACGGCCCCGGCATTTCCTGTTGAAAAACTGCCTGAGCTGGACCTGATCCTGATCTCTCACGGCCATTTTGACCATATGGATATGCCGACCCTTGAAAAGCTCACTTCGCTCCATAAGAATGTGCAGATCATTCTGCCTGAGAAACTGGGCCGTTATTTAAAATATGAGAAGATCACGAATTACAGGGAAGTTCAGCCTGACCGGACCATCGAATTCAAAGGGGTCCGGATCAAGACCTATGAGGCGATGCATGACGGAAGCCGGTATCTTATAGACGGGTCCAGCCTGTCCCTTTGTTATCTGATCAAGGGAGAAAAGAATATTTTTTTTACAGGAGATACCGGTTATAAAGAGATGTTCAAGGAGATAGGGGAGAAGGAGAGGATCGATACGGCTCTGATCATGATCGGCGGGTGGAAGATCCCTTCTTTTATTCAGCGGTCCCATCTTCAGCCTTTAGAAGCGGTACAGGTCTTTATGGATCTAAGGGCAAAGCAGTTCATCCCTATTCATTATGATACGTTCCCGCTGGGAAGAGAAAAGAAAGGAGAATCGATCCGCCTTTTAAAAGAGGCTGCCCAAAAAGCGGGGATCAGTAAAAAGCTCATCATCAGGAAATTCGGTACAAAGATAAGATTATAATCCCGGGTTTCTTATATTTTTTTTGCTATTAAACAAATAGGATACTATAATTAAAAAGATGAAAGTTGTTGAAGGAAAAGAGATGATCAGCCGGGAACATTCTTCTTATCTTTCTGATGAATCCGGGTTATCGGGCAGCAGTAAAGTGCTCTTCTTTCCGGAAAATACAGAAGATGTGAAAGAAGTCCTTTCTTCTCATAACTCAGGAAAAAATCCTTTAACTGTCTCCAATGGAAAGACAGGCATTACCGGGGGGGCTGTGCCTTTTGATACGGATCTTATTTCCCTGGAGAAGATGGACCGCATCATCGGCCTGAAGAATGGGAGGCTGCTGGTCGAGGCGGGAGTAAGTTTAATGCAGATCGAGGAGTTCTTATTAAAGAATGATCCGGATCTCTTCTATCCAATAGATGTGACTGAAACCAGTGCCCGTATCGGGGGGACTATCGCAACGGATGCTTCCGGGGGAAGGAGTTATCACTACGGCAGTACCAGGAAATGGGTAAGTTCTATTAAGGTGATACTGGCCAATGGAGAAGAGTTATTTATTCCGCGGGGAAAGTTCATTTCAGAAGGAGCAAGATCTTCTATTAATGAAAAAAGATTTGACCTGCCGAAGATCAAAATCCTGAGTGTTAAAAATGTTGCGGGATATTTTATAAAAGAGAATATGGATCTGATAGATCTTTTTATCGGGAATGAAGGAACGCTGGGGATCATTACGGAAGCGGAGTTGAGGTTGGCTCCCCGTCCCAAACAGCTTCTTGTGATCGTAGCCTTTTTTTCTTCCGAGGAGGATGCTTTTGCATTCTTCTTTGATGCAGAAAAGAATTTGAAAGAAGCATTAACCTTTGAGTTTTTTGATGAAAATTCTTTGCATCTGCTTCGCGGAGAATTTCCCGTAGGAGGGTATAGAAGTGCGATCCTTTTTGAGATAAACGAGAATGAAGAGGACCTTTTAAAAACAGAGGAGCTTCTTAAAAGACATAATTCTGACCTTGATAAGACATGGATGGGTGAGAATCGGAAAGAGGTAGAAAAGATAAGGGATTTCAGGCATAAACTGCCGGAGATCATCAACAGCATAATTGCCAAAAGCAGGAACAGGTATCCTGATATTCATAAGATCAGTACGGATATTGCCGTACCGCAGAAATATCTTAGAAAGATGATCGATCATTATCATGCCGTAATGAACCGGGAGAAGATCGCGTATGCCCTGTTCGGCCATATCGGGGAATCTCACCTTCATCTCAACATGATGCCTGAAGATGATGACCAGTTCCAAAGGGCTAAAAAGATATACCGGCTTTTTATTGAAAAAGCTGTATCTTTAGGAGGCACCTTTGCAGCTGAGCATGGAGTGGGCCGGTTGAAAAAAGAGTATTTACCTTTACTTTACAGTGATGAAGAGATAAAAGGGATGCTCTCTATAAAACGAGAACTGGACCCGAACATGATCTTAAATCCCGGAGTGATGTTTGTGGTCAGCCCCTGAAATAGATAAAACTCGGGGATCAACCCT
Source organism: Spirochaetota bacterium (assembly GCA_018817865.1). Taxonomy (GTDB): domain Bacteria; phylum Spirochaetota; class JAHITG01; order JAHITG01; family JAHITG01; genus JAHITG01. The sequence goes on along the minus strand of JAHITG010000129.1, from coordinate 5,460 downwards.
ATATATCTTCAAGATTTGACCCCGATTGCCTTGATCAGTCCTGTTGTTGAACAATCATGCTCTCCTGCTTTCCCTGTTTCCAGCTCCGGTATGATGGCCTTGGCCAGTACCTTCCCCAGTTCAACGCCCCACTGGTCAAAACTGTTGATCCTCCAGATGATCCCCTGGGTAAAGATCTTATGTTCATACATGGTGATCAGGGATCCCAGAGTCTTTGGTGTCAGCCGGTCAATAAGGATAGAGTTGGTCGGTTTATTTCCTTCAAAGATCTTGAACGGTGTAAGCTTTTTGATCTGCTCTTCATTCATTCCGGCTTTTTTCAGATTTGCTTTTACGCTTTCTTCATCCAGCCCGAAAGCCAATGCTTCTGTCTGCGCCAGATAATTAGCCAGCAGTTGCCGGTGATGGTCCCGGATTGGATTCAATGTCTCAATAAAAGCAATAAAATCTGCAGGGATCAGCTTGGTGCCCTGGTGGATCAGCTGGAAAAAGGCATGCTGCCCGTTGGTACCGGGTTCACCCCATAGGATCGGACCGGTCTGATAATCTACACGGTTCCCTTCACGGTCCCGTGTCTTCCCGTTACTCTCCATGTCCCCCTGCTGGAAATAAGCCGGGAAACGGTGGAGGTACTGCTCATAAGGAAGGATGGCCAGCGTTTCCGCTCCAAAGAAATTGTTATACCAGATCCCCAGAAGGGCCAGAATAACAGGAATATTCTCTTTTAAAGGTCTGTTGATAAAGTGCTGGTCCATCAGGTGGGCGCCTTCAAGAAGTTCAGCAAATTTTTCAAAACCGATATAGAGGACAATGGAAAGGCCGATCGCAGACCAGAGAGAATACCGTCCCCCTACAAAATCCCAGAATTCAAACATGTTCTCCGTATCAATGCCGAATTTTGCTACACCTACTTTATTCGTGGACAAGGCGGCGAAATGATTTTTTACGGCCTTTTCCCCAAGGGAATCTGTCACCCATTTCCGGGCTGTCTGTGCATTGGTCATTGTCTCCATGGTCGTGAAGGTCTTTGAGGCGATCAGGAAGAGGGTGGTATCCGGTTGTATCTGTTTCAATGTTTCCGTTATATCATTACTGTCAACATTTGAGACAAAATGGATACGTGGACCGTCTGCGTAATGTTTCAGGGCTTCACAAACCATCTTCGGCCCCAAGTCGCTCCCGCCGATCCCGATATTGACCACATCCTCGATCTTTTTTCCAGAAGCACCCTTCCAGGATCCGCTTCGCACCGAAGTTGAAAATGATTTCATTTTATCCAGAACTGCATTGATTCCCGGCATTACATCCTTTCCATCTGCCATAATAGGTGAATTGGTCCTGTTGCGTAATGCAATATGAAGAACAGCCCTCTCTTCTGTCCAGTTGATCTTTTCTCCGGAAAACATCTTTTTAGCGTACTCATTGACCTTGGCTGCTTCAGCCAGCTCAAAGAGAAGGTCCATGGTCTCCTCTGTTATGATATTTTTAGAGTAATCCAGAAGGATAGAGAGATCTTTCAAAGAGAACTTATCAAAACGGTCTTTATCCTTAAATAGTTCTCTCAAGTCTCTTTTATTTATTTTTTCAAAATGCTTCTGCAGTTTTTTCCACTGGCTTGATCCCGTAAGGCCTGTTGAATGACTCATATATTTTCTCCTGATAATTAAAATATCCTGATATCATATATAATAAGAAGATCAGGATAATCTTTCTGTAATTAACATTACAAAATACCAATACATAAAAAAGATTATATAATATAAAATAAAATATCTCAAAGTCAAAAATATTCCCTAATAAAAATGGTTTTTTCTAAAATTTAAAGTATACTATATATTACTGACGTTAATCTGTTTATCCGGTTTAAAATAATTATTTTCAAGTTCGCAATTCTGGCTGTCGAAGGTTTATATAGTACTTATACCATTTATAAGGAAGAGAAATGTTATTCCGCTTTAAAAAAGATATTAAGGCGTTAAATACGCTTATCACTATCTCCGAGGATATTAACCGTCTTGCTGATATTGATTCCGTTCTGGACAAGGTCCTGCTTGAAGCCAGGCGTTTTACTAATGCTGATGCCGGTTCCATCTATCTAATAGAAGGAAATAAACTGCGGTTCAGGTACGTCCAGAATGATTCCCTCTTTAAGAATGACCAGCTCTATAACCAGTATCTGTATGCGGATAATGAATTACCCATTGATGAAAATTCCATTGCCGGATATGTTGCGCTCACCGGAAAGTCGGTAAAGCTGGATAATGCATATAAGATCCGGAAGCAGTTCCCCTTTTCTTTTAACAGGTCTTTTGATGAAACAGCCGGTTATACAACTAAAAGTGTTCTTACTGTCCCTTTAAAAACAGGCAAAAAAGAGGTCTTGGGCGTACTCCAGATCATTAATGCAAAGCATGGTGAAAAGAGCGTTCCTTTTACTGAGAAGGACAGCCTCTATGTTACCTATTTCGGTGACAATGCCGCCATAGCAATAGAAAAAGCAAAATTAACAAGGGACATGGTCCTTCGTATGATCAAGATGTCACAACTGCGGGATCCGCATGAAACAGCCCCTCATGTTAATCGTGTGGGTGCTTACAGTGTGGAGATCTATCACCGGTGGGCTTTACGGAACGGGATCTCTCTTGATGAGATAAAAAGGCAGAAGGATATATTAAGGATCGCAGCCATGCTTCACGATGCCGGAAAGGTAGCGATCTCTGATACCATATTAAAGAAACCGGCAAAACTGACACCGGAAGAGTTTACTGCCATGAAATATCACACAATTTATGGAGCCAGGCTGTTTCATCCTTTCTCAACGCCATGGGATTCCCTTACTTTTGAAGTGGCATTGACCCATCATGAAAGATGGGATGGAAAAGGATACCCTGGAAAGATCGATAATGTTTTTGATGAGAGCATTAAAATGAATTCCGGCATAAAGGATAACATGATCCCCATTTTTGGAAGAATTGTTGCTCTTGCGGATGTTTATGATGCCCTCATTACAAAAAGAGTGTACAAGGACGCCTGGCCTGAAGAGGATGTCCTGACTTATATCAACCAGCAGTCCGGTAAGCAGTTTGACCCTGACCTTGTCTATGTCTTTTTTATCATATATGATGTGATCAAAGCTATCCGTGCCAGATATGTTGATTGATTGACTTCTCAGAATAACCCCATTAGTTTTATAATGACTATTAAGAGATCAGATGTGCATTTTAGTTTTTTTCCGGCCATAACTTTTTCAACTTTTTCGAAAAAATTTCTTGACTTTATATTGATATACTGTATATTTGTTCAGTATAATGAAAATTAAAGATATGCCCTTAAAAGCCCCTCCCGCTTGATCGGGCATATGGAGTATTCAGCAGGTATCCTTCATAGAGGGATCCTGCTGAGTACTTGAATATCTGATGAGGAGCGTTTACTATGGAAAAGAATAAACTGACAAAAGCACAGCATGATGTCTTTGAGTTTATCAGAGCGTATATGAAAGAGAACAACCTGCCTCCTACCTATGAGGAGATCGCTGATAATTTCGGGTTTAAATCAAAGAATTCTGTGGAGACCCATCTGCAGGCTCTTGAGAGGAAGGGGGTGATCCAGAGGATCGAAAAGAAATCAAGAGGTATCCGGTTGAACCGTTCCCTTGAAGATGAGAAGGCGCATCTGATCCCCCTGGTGGGAACCGTTGCTGCAGGGACACCTCTTCTGGCTGAGGAGAATATTTCAGAGTATCTGGACCTGTACAAGGTCTTCTACTCCAGTTCGGAACTCTTTGCTTTAAATGTCAAAGGTGAGAGTATGATCAAGGCAGGTATCATGGATGGAGACAAGGTGGTTGTTCAGAAACAGCCTTTTATAGAGAACGGTGAGATCGGGGTTGCGGTCATTGATGATGAGGCCACTGTGAAGCGGATCTTTTTTGAGGGCGACAAGGTGATACTGAAGCCTGAAAATGACGAGATGGAAGACATTGTGATCCATAAAGGACAGAATAACTTTCTGATCGCCGGCAAGGTGATCGGCGTCATAAGGAGAATGCAGTAATGCCGGATCATCAGCTTTATATGGGGCCGGCAGGATGGTCCTATGTGGACTGGAAGGGAGTGGTCTATCCTAAGGGAATGAAGGCACACCCCCTTAATTTTCTGGAGCAGTTCTTCAACATGGTTGAGATCAATACTTCGTTCTACCACCTTCCCCGCTTAAGCATGGTGGAGAACTGGTGCAGGATCGTTAAAAAAAAAGAGTTCCAGTTTATCATGAAGCTGGGCCAGAAATTTACGCATGTGCGTGAGGATATCACAAAGGAGGAGATCGAAGGGTATAAGAATGTCTTCAGTACGGTAAAGTATGCGGGCAGGCTGGGAGGCGTGCTCATACAGTTCCCCTGGTCGTTCATTAATATCGGTGAGAACAATGACCACCTCAAGAAGCTGATAGAATGGTTCGGCGACTTTCCTCTTATTGTTGAGGTGAGGCATATCACCTGGCACAAGAGGCCTTTCTTTGAATTTTTGAATAAGAATAATGTCGGGTTCTGCAATATTGATCAGCCGGAAATAAAGAACAGCATTACGCTGACCGATTATGTGACTTCGGATATCGGCTACCTGAGGCTGCATGGACGTAATAAGAAAGAATGGTTCGGCAAAAATACCGACAGGGATAAACGGTATAATTACCTGTACAATAAAGACGAATTGGGCCAGATCATGGAGAGGTTAAGAAAGATCCATGAAAAGGGGTTAAAGACCTTTGTCGTGGGTAACAATCATTTCAAGGGCCAGGCCGTGGTCAACCTGCTTCAGATCGGGTCCCTCTTCTCCGGTTCAAAAGTATCCCTCCCTGAACCGCTCACGCAGCATTATTCTGTATGATCAGAAATATCTCAAATTCATAAAAAGGGGAATACACACGGTGATATGTTATTTAAAGATCCCGTTGATCTACACGCAGATCAACTCGCTTTTTCATCCACAGCTAAAAGGGGAGCCTGTCATTATTGGAGGCGGTCCTGAGGAGTATGGAATTGTTATGGAGGCATCTTTTCCTGCCAGAAAAAGGGGTATCCGTTCCGGAATGCTTTCCAGCCATGCCCGCCAGATCCTGCCTGCTGTGCAGTTTATGCCCCCTGACAATATTCATTACGAGCAGTTCATAAAGAAGATCATGCAGATAGCTGATGGTTTTTCCGTTAAGCTGATCAAGGACGCCTATAATGCTTTTTACCTGTTCCTGCCTGATTACTTTCACCTGACCCGGGCTGTCTCAGAATTTCAGTATGAGATATATTCGAAATTGAATATACATACAATGGTGGGTTTGAGTGACAATAAATATGTTGCCAGGCTTGCCGCAGAGCTGGCCGGGTTTAACGGTATGCTCCATATTGATAAAACGAATGCGGATGCGGTTTTTTCAGATGTAAATGTCGATCTTATTCAGGAGCTG
>JAHITG010000013.1 GCA_018817865.1 Spirochaetota bacterium | reverse complement strand
TAAAAAACACAGGTGTTATTAAGATCCTCCTTTTGAAGGATCTTATACCAAGAAAAAGCCTCACCTGTTTCCCACAGGTGAAGGCTGAGCGGTAAAAACTCCAGTGCTGTAGCCTCGATATTCTCTTTACTGCAGCAGACCCCGCATGCCTTTGGACAGGATAATCCTGTGAGCTTTTTCATCTCCCGTATCTGTTCATCGAGCCGGCTGTAAATTTCCTTTACCTCTTCTGCATAGCTGTCATATACCATTTTATTTATCCTGCATAACACTAATTTTTGAAAAAATTTCTGCTTGCCTGACCTGGAGAAAGAAGTTATATTTAAAAAAAGAAAAAGCAACAAATATCTTCAAGGTCTGACCACATAAGTTTTACTTGCTTTATCAGGATAATAAGTTATAATAAAAAAGGAATAAATCATGAAATTCATTGCAGACAGCACTGTTTCAGAGAAGATCAATGAATGGCTTATTAAGAAAAAGCATGATGTAATAACATCACGTGACGATCAAAACAATATGATCGAGCAGGCCCTTCGGGAAGACCGGATCATCATCAGTAATGACCCGACTTACGGTGAGAAGATGACCGCTTTAAAGGGAGATAAACCCGGGATCATCCTGATCGCCATTGAGATGGAAAAACACCGGGCCATCATTGAACAGATCGAAGAACTTCTTCAGCTGGACCCCCCGCCACTTGAAAAAAATTATGTTGTGGTCGTTGCACCCGGCATGAACCGTATTATGAAGCTTTAAAAAATCGGAGTGGACCGGGTAAAAATATTAAAACTGTCTCCATACTATTATAATCAACCAGGTTTTACAAAGTCATAATACTGTTTGATCTGAATGGAAGGGAGATAATAATTTGGTATAATTATAAATTCATCTATTATACCATTTAATACTTTATCAGTATCAAATGTTTGGTTTTGTCCTAAATATATATTTTGGATAAACCCAGTTTCTTGGAAGTAACCACCGGGATTATGCTTGAATAGATCCACATCAATACAATGGATCGGGACAGTAATATCAGGCTCCCCGTTGATAAATAATTGTAGAACTCTATATATATCATTCACAAGACAGGTAATAAGATACCATTGACCTTCTGTAACTGTTATATTTGAATATTGAGGAAGAGCAAAATTCATGTACGATATTCCTATCTTTCTGTTAGTAATGCTGATAGCAAATCCATGAGCGGCACTTAACATAGCATATTCGGAATTAATAACAAAAATATATTGATGTCTATTTACATCAAAGAATTTAATCCAAAATGAGACAGTATACCCAATGTATTGCATTGAATCATGCAGGGCTGCTCTGTTTATAAAATAACAGTAATTATTAGTCCCATAAAAACGTACACCTTTATCAATAAGACCATCTTCAAGCGCAACATTTTTAGCGTACAACCTGTCACCATTGTCGCTATAGACCAACATGTTGATGGGATTTATATAATTAAAATGTTGTAACTCCAGAAACCAGTCTTCATAAATTATTTCCTTATCAGAGTTAAGTTTAAAACCCACGGAATCAATCGATAAAGGATCCAGAGGACTATCTCTCTTTTTATCTTCAGCACAACTATATAAAAAAATCAATGAAAATAATAGAATTATTATCTTCTTCATTATTAAAACCTATAATTATTACTTATCCGGATCTGATCTTTGTTTATAAAAAATGACATATCATTTCCGTCAATCGTATCTTTAAATAAATGAAGTATTAATCCATTTAATATATAATTCCCGCCAATAATATATAATTTATACCCCCAGTTATAACACATTTCTGACTTATCATAATAATCCTGCATCTTGTCACCTAATTCTAAGGCCTCACTGCTGTCAGCAGCCCCTGAGTATTCATCATATACGGCATCCCCCTTCTGATGATAATCATAGCCTATAAAACTGCAGACACCTCCGGCAGCTGTGATGATTCCTCCAACTATATAATAAGCTTTTTTAATTTTATTAATACGCGGATCAGCTATTCTTTTATTATAGAAATCAATACCCTGCCCTATAAAATATGAAAAGCTGATTGTATAATTTTTCGGCCATTTGACTTTTATCACCTCATGATATTCCTCCCATCCGCTTCCTGACCAGACCTGAGCAACAGTCTCAAGCCCTATTTTTAAATTAATAAAATTAAAGAAAGTATGCTCTGTCCCAAACACTAAAGTCCCCCCATAACCGGAAACATTATTAAACTCCACCCCTTCATAATAACTGTTCTCGACACTGACATCAATGGCATAAAGTCCTGATAGATCATAAAAAAATTTATAGTCATAGTAATACAATCCGCTCATATGGAGGTTCCCCTTCATTCCAAGGGTAAGAAAATGAGAATGGATCCTTTCTATCACATCTCCATATGGTTCAACAAGCAGAGAATAATAAGGAATAATAAAAGTATTTCTTGTCTGTTTGGTCAGATAAGAATTAATACCCGTATAAAGAGCCAGCCTGTCCCTGATCAGATCAATTCCGATATGAGAATAGATCCTGTCCCTTGAGTAAGTCAAACTATTTTTCTGCAATTCTTCACCCATGTATTCCCATCTTTCTTCATCTTTAAGTTCATGAAAAGTATAAAAAAAAGAAAACTCTAAAAATAACTTATTCAGGGGAATATTATTAAAATAGAGATCCAGATTTATCAATTGAGATTCGGGTAATGCCCTGCTTTTTATATTCTCATCTGTCTCCTGATAATATAAATATTCTATATAAAACAACAAGCCAATATTGAAATCAACCTTATTTCGCTCTTCTGATGTTTCCATAAAAGGGTTATAGTAGTTGTTAGTTTTTGCAGACAAGTAGACATTATTCTGAAGCATTAAAAGAATAACTAATATCAGTGATCCTTTTAGACCGCTTATCAATACACGATAAAAAATTGATTTCTGATCTTTAAGATTATTATTTTTCATATTTTTAATATAAATAAAAGTACCCTATCTTTACTTCTCACCTTTTTTATCAGTAAACTTGAAGGATCGGACAACTTTAAGCATCTGTTCTTTATTACTCTTGAAATCTTTCTTAGATGCGGACAAGGCCAGGATGTAGGCTGTTTTTTCTCGTAAAAAATAGGCCTGCAGGTTAATGACTTCAACACCCATGGTTTTAGTTGAAAAGATCTGGTAATTATCTTTCTTTTCAATGAGTTTATATGAAGGAAGGGACTTCTTGATGTTTTTTACCGAATAATTAAAAAATTCATCAAAAGTCATTTTCTTCTTCAGTTCTTCTTTAACCAGGTCCGTCATGACCGCGTAATCGGTTGAATAAATCGAATAAAGAAAGAGCTTATTATTTTTGTATGTTACCTTCCAGTCTTCCGGAACCTCAATCACTGTCTTATCCGACTTTATCAGTTGAGTTTTCTTTTTTGCCGTAACCGAAGAAAGACTGAAGAACAATGTAAAAATTATAAACCATGCTTTCCAAAAACTATCTCTTTTAATCATAGTTAATAGCACCTCATAATTATTTAAAATCTAATTTAAAAAAATTATTTTTCTATCCTCCTATTATTAATAATCATAACTGTATTGTAATATATTATAACTTCTATTTTTTAATGATTCCTGTGAATTAAATAAATGCTTCTTAATTATATATTGATTATAATGATGCATTGCATTTAAAGCATTATTTATAGCCGTTTCATTTATCCACATACCAATAATGAACCCTGCAAACCCGCCCCAGTACAATCCATAAAATAAATTTTTATCTGAATTATTACTATATATAAATATAGAGGTAATTGAAGTTCCTAAGCCAAGAAATGCAAATGTCCAGCCCCATATTCTTTTTTTTCTAAATGCCTCCATCTCTTCCTTTGCTAGAGGTGATACAGATACTAGCTTTCTGTAATCTCCTCCTGCCATCCCATAACCATATCTATTACCATTTTGTATAAAATAATTACTCCAGAACCCATATCGAAATTGCAAAATAAATCTATCAACCATACTATCATATTTTTTTTCTAATTGTTTTTTTGCAGTATCCGCCTGAATATTAAATGAATAGAATACGAAAACAAGAAGCAACACAAATATTTTTTTCATAAAAGTTCCCCTAATAAAAAACAGAGTTTGAAACGGGGGTAGTACTTGATCTATCTAGTGCTACCCCCAGCAAAATTATATCAAATCAAATCTGAACCCGGCCAGGATACCGATACTGAAATTTTTTGATGTCGCAGTTGAACCTTCTATATTATTGATGTCAGTAATACCATAATTGACTATCGTTTCGACTAAAAAACTGGATATATGAAAACCGAAAACACCAAGAATCCCCATATCAGAGGATTTCACAAGATCCTTTACATCAGTACTTGCAGTTGCTTCTAACGTACCAAATGTTTCTTTCTGGTCCAATTTAGCTGACATGAGTACACCTATTCCAAGACCGGCACCAAAATACAGACCAATTGACTCGCTTTCAATTTTAGCTTTTAGTAAAAGAGGAAAAGTCAAATAGTCTACCTTGATCTTTGCTTCTCCCTGTACTGTTCCTATTTCTCCAGTTGAAAGATTTTGGGCAAGATAAGAGTAAGTGGCATCTTCGCCCTTCTGTTCATATAAAGCACCCATATCAAATGAAATACCGCCAAAACCAATTTCCAATCCTAGCCCGCCTATCGCACCCAGCCGGGATGATTGATTTAAATTAGAATCTTCAGGGTCATCATTCTGCTTCGCGATATTCACTCCCCCTTTGATCCATAGAGAAGTTAAAGCAGAAACCTGAGAAACAGTAATAAACGAAAAACTGATAATAATAAATAATAAAACTATTTTACGCATAATAAACCTCCTTTTATATTGTAAGTATTTTTTCATCAGGAATAACAAATTTTAAAAATCGAAGAAGTTTCAATTTAACTATGCCCCCATAGGTTAAATATCAACCAATTATGTCAAGTAATATACTTTATTATAATCCTTCGTCAATTTAATTTTCACTATCATCAGGAGTCAGACCTTGAAAAAAAATGACAAATAAAATATCAGGAGATATTATAAAAAAAATAATGGGAAATGAAAAATAAAAAGGTATATTAAACTGGATTTTATGGAGCATTTAACACAAGATATAAGTGGAGTAAAAATATGGCGAAAACAGTATATGCAACCATGACCGGCGACCTTTTTCACAGGGGTCATCTTGAATTCATAAGGAAGGCAAAACAGCTGGGAGAAAAACTGATCATAGGGCTTCATCCGGATGATACAGTAAAAAGATATAAAAGGAGCCCTGTTGTTCCCTTTGAAGACAGAAAGATGATAATAGAGGCCATAAAAGAAGTGGATATGGTCGTTGAAGACTGTATGGACTTCCGATCACCAACCATGCTTGAAAACCTGAAAAAATATAAAGTAACGATCGCGGTCCACGGCGATGACTGGCTGCCACCTCTATATAAAAAAGCCCGCGACATGGGACTCTGTAAAGTCGTCCAGGTACCCAGCTACCCTTATGTCTCCACTACAAAACTTTTGGAAGAGATCCGGGAGAAAAAAAATCTAAAAAACCTGATCAGAAAGAAGAAAAATATGATCATGGTATCGGCCGGAGACGCTATCACGGCCAGGCTCATAGAAGAAGCAGAATTTGACGGCATATGGATATCAGGATTTGAAGCATCTGCAAGAAGGGGCCTGGTAGATAACGGGACCATCACAATGTCGGAGATGCTTGAATCAACCAAAACCGTTGTGGATGCCACTTCGCTTCCAGTGGTTGTGGATACGGATAACGGGTACGGCGGGATCCATAATTTTATCAGGACAGTTAAAGAGTTTGAACAAATCGGATGTGCAGGTATCTGTGTTGAAGACAATATATTCCCAAAGCAGAATTCATTATGGGGCGGTAAAATACCGCTTCTGTCCATGGAAGAACACGGGG
>JAHITG010000128.1 GCA_018817865.1 Spirochaetota bacterium | reverse complement strand
TTTCTCATTATATTTTTTTCTTCTTATTAATTCTGAAAGATTTTCACCTTTTATTAATTCTTCTATAATATAGGGAGTCTGTTTATATTCTCCTGTGCCATATAATTTAATGATATTTTCATGATTTAATTTACTTATGGCTTCTGCTTCCCTCTTAAAGCGAATTACATCTTCCACATAAGAGGAAGTAACACCATCTTTTAGGAATTTCAGGGCAACATCTTTCTTTGTTTTAGTGTTCACTGCCCTGTATACAAAGCTCATTCCTCCTTCACCAAGCAGTCCTTTGATCCTGTACTTATTATTAATTAAGTCATCTTTTTTAATTTTTAATCCCATATTTTATCCTGTTTTCTTCATTGTAATGATGGTTATATCGTCCGCCTGGGATCTGTTCCCCCTAAAGCTGCTCACTTCCGCAATGATGTGACTATTTATTGTCTCCGGAGTGTTCCCCGCATTAGCTAACAACATATTCTTCACTCTCTCAAGGTCGAACTGCTGTTTCTTCTCGTTCATGGTCTCATAGACCCCGTCTGTCTGGAGCAGGAGCACATCCCCTTTGTTCATTTTATGCTTTCCGTTCCTGAATTTGGCATCTTCAAATACACCGATGGGTACACCTTTTCCCCCTTCTAATTCATGGACCCTTCCGGTTTTCTTGTTGTATAACAGAGGAGCATTATGCCCTGCATTGGTATACTCAAAGGACCCTGTCTTTGCATCATATATTAAAAAGATCCCGGTCGCATATTTCTCTGCCTTTAATCGCTTTAAAAGCCTTAAGCTTAAGACATCCATAAATTGGGCCGGGCTCTTGATCTTTTCTATCATAGAATGAAAGATGAATGAAATTACAGACATGACAATAGCAGCAGAGGATCCATGGCCTGAAATATCTACAATTATAATACCGTATTTATCCTTCCCCATTTTGACCACATCAAAATAATCACCTCCGATGAACTCTGCCGGTAAATAGAAAGTATTGATACTGAGATTCTTTATATCCTCGATCTTCCTGGGTAAAAAGTATTTCTGAATTTCTCCCCCGATCTGCATGTCCCGCTCCATCCTCTCCTTCACAATAGACTTCTTGTAGAGCCGTGCATTCTGGATGGAGACGGCGGACTGACTGGCCAGAAGCTCCAGCACCTGAAGGTCATCCTCGGTGAAAAGAGAGCTCACCAGACGGCTGTCAAGATAGATGATCCCTAAAAGCTCTCCCTTGATCATGATCGGAGAACAAAGGACCGATTTCAGACCACTCTGCAGAACACTAGCCCTGGTCTTGTAATCCTGATCCACAACAGCATCGCTGATGACCAGAGGCCTCATCTCCTTTTCAATATTCTTAAGGATCTTTTCACTCACCTGAAACGTGTCCGTTCCCGTCTCTTCTTTTACATCACGCATTACCTTGATCTCCAGTTTGTGGGGTTTATTCTCATCTTCATCCGGATAGAGAAGGAGGGCTCCCCTCTCCGCTCCGACCAGCTCAATGGTAGAGTTCATGATCTTATCAAGCAGCTCATCCAGGTCAAGAATGGAGGAGAGGTATCGGCTGGTATCTAATACCGTGTTCATCCGCCTTTCTGTCTTGAGCCGATCCTGTGAGGTGACGGAGGACTCCTCTTCTTCTCTCTTTTTTACGATATCCTTTCCTAAAACCTCTCTGCATTTTTCAATGTAATACTCAGATCCGAGCTGAGAAAAAAGATCGTATGCCTCTTTCCATTTCTCAAAGGCGATCTCCTTTTTTCCGGTCAAAGAAAGAAAAATTCCGTATTCATATAAACCGATCGCCCGTTCAAATTTCCGGCCAATAGTTTTGGTTAATTGAATGGATCTATTAAAATATTGGTGTGCTTTTGCTCTCTGCTGAATTAAAGAGTAATACTTTGCTGTCTCGCGAAGGGCTAATCCATAATGATTTATCCAGGGTTTAGTCTGCTTTAACGCTTCTTTACAGGTTCTCTTAATAAGCCTGATCATTCTTTTTTTATCTTTTACTTTATATTTTTCAGAATTTTCTTTATATTCTTCAATATAGGCATCAGCAAGATAAGGATAACAATACACTGAGTATTCTTTTAGAAATTCATTATCCTTATCCAGTTTTCGCGCATTCTCAAGATACTGTATGGCCTTTTTATAATTTTTTCGTCTGGTCTCCAGATATCCCAGATGAATATTAGCAGCACAATTCTCTATCCAGAGCTTATTCCGTTTTGAAAAGATTAAGACATCTTTAGATAACTTTTCAGAAGTCGTAAGATCATCAAGCCCGACATAACAGAAACCCATTGTATTCTTGGCAGAAGCAATACCATAATTATCCAAGTTCTTCTCACTGATATCCAGATACTGAGACATCGTGTTAATTGCCTGATTATAATCACCGACATATCTATAGTGATAACCAAATCCATTTATAACCATGCCCAATTCCCACATGTCCCCTATCTTCTGAAAGATATCCTTTGCTTTCTCAAAATATTCAAAACTTTGTTTATATTTCCCCTGCCATTGATAGCAGTACCCCAGCCATTGAAGGCTCTGAGCCACACCCCAGTCATCCTTCAGCTCTTTCCTGAATTTCAAACCTTTTATATGATTTTTAATAGCCGGACCAAATAAAGGTATTGCCATTAATAAAGCAGCATATCCGCCGATAGAGATTCCCAGTTCCCTGGATTTGTCAATACGTATCTCAGCAATATTCAGCATCATTAATATATTACAAATAACTTTTTCAATGTTGCTTAACATATACATCCAGTTCAGGGTCAGGAAGAGCCAGATGATCTCCCTGTCCTTGGGTTTGTTCTTCCTCTTCCCTCTCTTCCGAAATAACTTAATAACAGGATTAATAATAAAACGAATGACCAGCTGAATAATAATAGTGATATATACTTCATACTTTTTGATCGGAATCTTCTCCCCTAACAAACCTAATCCATATCCCAATTTTTGCTCGCACTTTTCAAAATTTCCTTTTTTGAAAAAGGCGATCCCGATCTTCCGATACAGAACAGCTTTTTCAATATGACTCTCCTTTCTGGGAAGCAGTTCCTCGCAGATCCTGATGGTGTCATCACTCTTGCCTGTAATGAGGCATACATCTGCCAGGCCTTCTTTCAGATCGATCCATTCCGCGCCTTTATCCTTCTTCTCTTCGAGAAGCCTGATACCGGTATTATAATACATGACCGCTTCATCATTGGCATAATTGCTCTTTGCCTTTTCAGCAGACGGGATCACATACTCCAGGCTCTTCACTCTGTCCCCTGCCTGTGTATAATGATGGGCCAGGTCGAATATTACCTCATCAATATTATTCCGATTCATCTCTTCGATGGCCATGGCTATCTTGAAGTGCAGGTCCTTCCTCTTCTTGCTTACTATTTTATGGTAGAATGCGTCCCTGATCTTGTCATGTACAAAGATCTTCTTGCCTTTTTCAATACTCTCCTGGATCAGCTGCATGGAGATGGCCTCATCAACAAGCTTAACGACATCCTCTTTATCCATCTCAACCAACGGATACAACAGATCGATCTCGAACTCCCTTCCAATGACAGAACTCAGATACAGTATCTCTACCTGCGCTTCCGTCAGATCTTCGATACGCCTTAAAATGATATCGATCATGTTGGCTGAAACAGGGATCTTTCTGATCTTTTCCCAGTCCGGTTCCCAGTATCCCTCCTTCCAATTCAACCCCTTGTCCTCCACCAGCTCCCGCAGGATACTGATGGCAAAGAAGGGATTCCCCCCGGATTTCTCCAGCACATACCGGCTCAATTCAGCAGCATGGGTCTCTTTCTCACCAAGGACCCCCGCGATCATTTTATTCAAGCGGTTAAAAACAAGGGGATCAAGGCTGATCTGTTCGATACTGTACTTTTTCTTCCGGGACAGGTCGATCATCCTGTTCAGGCTGTGCCTGTCTCCTACTTCATTATCCCTATATGTGCCTAATAAAAGCAGATTGGACTTGCCCATTGCTCCCACGGCTTCCTCCAGGAGTCTCAAGCTTCCTTCATCCGCCCACTGCAGGTCATCTATATACAGTACGCAGACCTTGTCCGGACGGCTCAAGCTGCAGATGAACTTTGAGACCACCATGATGAACCGCTGGTTCTCCCTATCCGGATCCAATGATACCAGTTCCGGTACCTTTACCAGGAGCTTCTTCATGTTACCATTCAGCTGTATGATGATCTCGCCAAGTACACCCAGGACCTTTTCAATTCTTTTAACCTCATCCCTTCGATCCTTTTTGTCCATCTTTTCAACATCCCGGATATATCCGTTCAGGGCATCTCTGAAAGGCTGGTACGGCATCTTATTCTGCTGGTCCAGGCACCGGCCCCCGATAAAAAGTCCTCCATCTTCATATACATAACGCCTTACTTCCTCCAGAAGACGACTCTTACCGATCCCGGGGGCTCCGGAAAGAAGGCAGATACTTCCCTGGCCGTCCTTTGCTTTACGGAAGAGGTCCTCGATCCTGGCCAGTTCCTCATCCCTTCCCACGATCGTGGTCTGATAGGTCAGCTTGGTCTTCTGGTCCTTTTCCGCAATGATAAAATCGAGCTTTCCCTTTAAGAATCGCTCCAGGTCGAACAAGAGCCCCTTGGCACTCTGATACCGCAGTTCCGATTCCTTATATAAAAGTTTGGCCACGATCCCTTCCAGAATCTTCGGGATCTCTTTATTGACCTGGCCGAGCCGCGGCGGCTCTACCGCAACCTGTTCATGCAGAAGTTTATTCAGTTCCTTTGATTTAAAAGGGAGCTCCCCGGCAAGAAGCTGATAAAAGACAACTCCTAATGAATAGAAGTCACTGCGTTCATCGATCTGTTTGCTTACGATCCCCGTTGCTTCAGGGGACATATATCCGAATGTCCCGATGATCTCAGTCTCTTCTTTTATCCTGGAAAGCTCCATGATATGGGCTATTCCAAAATCAAGAAGTGTGACTTTATTTTTATTTCCTTTTTTATTGCCGGAAGAGACTACAATATTTCCCGGCTTCAGGTCCCTGTGAATGATCCCGCGTTTATGGACATAATCCAGGGCTTCGGTGATCTGAAATATGATCTGAACCGTCTCTTTAATATTGAAGTGTTTTCCCTGTTTTAACAGCTCGGAAAGACTCTTCCCATCCAGAAGTTCTTCTATTAAAAAAGGTGTATTCTCATACTCCCCTACTTCAAATAATTTAATTACATTAGGATGATCCAGCTTGCTGACCGCTTCTGCTTCCCTCTTAAAACGGATCACATCTTCCACATATGATGAAGTAACACCTTCCTTTAAGAATTTTAAAGCAACATCCCTTTTATGCTTCAGGTCTTCTGCCCGGTAGACTACACTCATCCCCCCCTCGCCCAGTGTGCCTTTTATCCGGTACTCATCATTGATAAGATCATCTTTTTTAAGTTTTAATGCCATATATAATTCCTGTTTTAGAAATGAATATATATTAAAGAGTTTTAGATAAAAAAAGATTAAGCAATCTATATACGCTTTTGTTTATTACCCTAACCATTGGAAATGGGTATGTCAGTTTTTCGGATTCCTATTTTTTGCTCACCCAATAGTAAATGTAGTCATGGGTTTTTAGTTCCCGGTTTTTAAAATTAACACATCCGCGTTATTTTTTCTACCCAGTGAAATTGGAGATATTGATTTTCCGGTTTG
>JAHITG010000127.1 GCA_018817865.1 Spirochaetota bacterium | reverse complement strand
TATATTCTTCTAATAATTCGACTGTACCGTCAGTTGAATTATTATCTACAACTATAAGATGAAGTAACTCAGGATTTTCTAAACGTTCATATATGGCATCTATTGTTCTTTTAGAAAATTCCTTTCGGTTACATGTTAGCAGACAAAAACTAGTTAATTGTTTCATAAATTTTTTATTAATGGTAATTTATATAATTGAAGATTACTTTTAAAATCATGTCCACGTATTTCGCCCCGTTCATATGGCAACGAAGCACCAGATGTAATAAAATATTTAGCATTTTTTGGCAACCATTCATCAAATTGTTCTCTTGATTTTTTGCGCTCTATAATTATTTTGCTTTTTTTCCAGTTCCTATAAGAATTTAACATCATCACAATGTCATGAGGATGATCATCCTCAATATAATCTTGTAATGGCATAACAATTCTTTTTATACGATATTTTAGATACCCCCATTCTGGATGGTATTTGATATCAAGAATAGTTGCTTTGCATGGAAATAGTCCTACTATACCATTTAACACAACACCTCTTCCACCAGCTATATCAATAATAGAAAAATTTTCTGGTAATTTTCCATCATCAACTAACTTTTTGATTGCTTCATATATAAATACAATTCTTTCAGGTGTATCTGAAAGTCTTTCAATCCCCCAAAGTCTTTTATTTTCTTTTGTCATAATATTTATTTATTTATTTTATCTTGTAATTTATAATATTCATCCCTCTTCGCTTGTTCGGCAGCGTCACATTTATGATTGATTTTTATAGGAACATTGGTTAGCGGGTCAATGTCTGGATATGGTTTGTCAAAACGCTCATTAAGTTTATTATCAGCTACAGTGAAAGTATCTACTCCATCGGGGAATCCTTTTCGCTCTAGCATAAACCCAGCGTGATCTGAAAAGATATGAGTAGTGAATCCAAACTTTTTTCTAATTATATTTTTATAATTTTCTCCAGTTACGTTACTCTCCCATTTTCTTAAAGTACCAAATTTATTTCCCTCTATTTTTCTTAAATCACTACGTCTCATTAATCTAAAAACACTTGGAAAATTTTTATATCCTGGAATAATTTCCTTGCTTTCATCTATATCAGTTCTAGGCATGCGTTGAATTCTTTGACATAAGCCACCATATTCTGGTTCATTTTTTTCTAGTATCTCAATCATCTGTTTAAGCCAACAATTATTTTGCCCAAGCATAGGTGGAAAACAATCTTCCTGAGAAGTAACTATAAAATCATTTGATGGACGATGCATTCTTTCTTTATTATTTTCCCATTCTTCCACAACATCAAATCCTTTACTCAAAGCCCTACACTGCCCAACATTTTCTGGCATAAAAATAACATCAAAAATTTTACCTTGTACTTTCATTTCCTTTAACATACCTTGACTGCCATCTTGAGAGTTATTATCAATCACTATTATACGAAATGGCAAAAATGTTCTTTCATTTATATATTGAATACATTTTTCCAATAGATTCTTCCTATTAAAAGAAGTAATCAAAATAGTAACTGGTAATGATTTTTGAAATCGTTCTGGTTCAATTTCTTTTTTACAATGAGGGCAAATGTTATTCATATAATATTTGTTTTAACATTTTATTATATATACTATCCATACTATGAGTTCTCCATACCTTTCTAAATTGTTTATCTGCCTTATTCTCATCTAAATTTTTGATAATATCAGCTATTAACTCTTTCAATTCTTCATTCGATCTTCCTGTATAATGAACACTCCTTAATGATGTGAATGGATATTTTAATACTGCATCCTTATCAGCAAAGTCAAATAGTGACGGTACATCATCATTCAAAACCAATAGATTCTTAGTCATAGAAGCTTCCAATAAAACATTTGAACAAACCTCAGCCATAGTTGGAAATACAAATAAATTTGAAGTCTGCAACAATTCAACTACTACCTTGTGTGGAAGTTCACGACTTATATCAAACTCGTCATTAGCCAACGTACTGGTAATCAAAAAATCTTCCTCAGTCAAACCATGTGTCTTAGCTAAATCAACCTTCGCTTGTATCTCATCTACTCGTCTACGACCATTGGAATTACAAATTATTAAAGCAACTTTCTTCCCAGCTTTTTTTAACTCTCCAAAAATCTGTATAATAGAATTTATGCCCTTGCAATCCATTCTCGTCGTACAAATAGGATACACCTGCACAATATCTTTCTCCCATAATCTGATATAATCTGATATATATTTTGTAATAGGATTCCACCCCCACAACAATGCTGGGTCCTTTTGATTAAAAACTACTCTAACTTTATCTGGTGAAACATTAATCCTTCTAGAAAATATATCAACATCAGCATAATTCATATAAATATATCTAGCATTAGGCATCGCAAAATCAATAGAACGTCCAATGCCAGACCTCGCCCAATGAAGCCATGTAGCTTTTATGCCACTCTCTTTGATTGCATTTCTATAAGTTATACAGTCATCAATATATAAATCCTGGGTAATAACTATATCAAATTTACCATCAACCTCGCGTCGTAAAATCTCAATAAACTTTTTCTTAATCTCTTCATTAACTACTCCTTTTTCCCTTCTAAATTTAGGAACAACTGGCATCATTTTACAACCAGCATCTAGTTGACTACCTTCCTGTAAGAAGAATGTTACCTCATGCCCATATTGTTGAAGTAATTGAATCAAACTCTTAACCTGTTTACCTGGGGAATAGTGGTCTGGACAACGATTGAAATGAGTTATAATAGCTATTTTGAGTGGTTTAACTTCTTTCTCTATTGGTTTTAACTTAACAACCTCTATGGGTTCTTGTAATTTAACATCCATAGAACGAAGACACTTATCAACTGATGGTACAATATCATCAATTATAAACTCTTTCCTAATAACATCGTGGTTTAATTTATCTTTTACATCTTTATCCTTATATGTAGCAGTAATAAAATAACCCTTAGATTGATTTAAATTTTCTAATAATTTTTGTAATTCACTATTCATGTTTTTTTTAATGCGACAAAAAAACCACCAAGGCAACTAGATGGCTTTTCGTCGCAATTCAAATGCACTTAAATTGTATCTTTTGTTGTTGCCTTGTATTTTCATATTTTATATCTTGCCTTTATTTTTTACCGATACCGAGAACTCCAGCAACTACTTCACCCTTTTTACCAGCAATGATACCAATAAGAGCTGTTAGAACTGGCACAATAACGGTAGTAGCTTTGTCTGTAAGACCTAGGGCCACTAAACCAACTATTGCAAGACCAGTTAGAACATAGAGTCCAATGTCTACTGTTGTCATAAATTTTTTTTAATTAATTAATCTTTCTGTCCAAACTAATGTTCCACCATCTTCGTACGTATCCATCTCTTCCTTAGTTACAATTTCTTCCTTACCATTTAATGCTTCTAAAGTAGGCATGTCAACTATCATCAATTTTTTATCACCAACTATACCATAGATGTGTGGACTGTCTATTGTTGTTATAAATCTCATATCTTCTTGGTTAATATTTTTTTCGTCAACTAATGTCCAGGCACCAAATGTATTTTGTGCCATATTATACTC
>JAHITG010000126.1 GCA_018817865.1 Spirochaetota bacterium | reverse complement strand
TTCTTATCTTCCAGATACACGACATCTATCTTGATATGGTCTTCTTCCATCGCAGATAATTGAGCTATGGCAAGAATACTTATAACAACTATGCTTATGATCATTCGTAACATGATCGCCTCCATAAAAAGGGTTTAATACCGGTACATATTAGTTTATAAAAAATATTTTTTTTGTCAAGATAATAAATAGGTGCAGGGGATTCACCATAAATAACTTGACTATCATTTTTTATATTATAATTTGTGTTTAAAATGAAGACAGGAGAAAACTAATGTATACATTTTTCTTAATACTGTTCGTTATTGTGTGTGCGCTTCTGATCCTTATCATTCTTCTACAGTCGAGCAGGGCATCAGGAATGGAATTATTCGGATCGGGTTCTCAAAATGTATTCGGGACCCAAACAGGAGATATCCTTACAAAAATAACAACAATCCTCGCAACCCTCTTTTTTTTAGGCACGATCGGCCTTGCCTTTTTTCAGGCAAAAAGGACATCGATAGTTGAAGAAAAACTGAAAGAGATCAGAAAAACCATGCCGCCGCCCGCACAGCAACCCGGCGACCAGAATAAACCCGTTACAAATTTAAAATTCAATGGAAACACAAATCGTACCAAGTAGTGAAAAACTCTATTACATTTTTAGTAATACTTTTTTCTATCCTGAACTGCATTATACCCTGTAATGCAGTTCAGGTAGATTTTTTTATTGATTATAATTTCATCACCTTTTCTACTTTTGATTCACTCATCAGCCAAAAACCTGCCAATGTAAACCTTTATGTTGAGTATAATCCTCTTATTCTCATCTATTTGAACTGGAGTAAAAGCGAAGTACTACAAAAACTGAAAAACAACATTGCATCGAGCAATATCAGGCTTTTTAAAAAAGAAGAGAATCTTCCGGTCCCTTCAGCTCAAAAAAAATGGTTCCATACAATGCAGCAAGAAACGGATAAAAAAATATTCTCCCATATCGGGACGAGGTATGATGTTGTTCCGGTCAGTAAAAAGGAATCATATATAAACATCCTGAATTTCAAAGAGCTTGATGTTATTCTGGATACTATCATTCAGAATAACATAGAAAGAAATCTGAATTTTAAAATAGATCTGTCTCTTTTATTATCCAATAAATTCAACAAATTATTAATGATACTGGATAAATACAGAACCGTTCAGTATAACTTTTATATTCATGCAGACAAACGGTACTCCGCAACAAAAAGCCAGATCAACAGCTTCATAGACCTGATCTACTCTTTGAAAACACAAAAGAAGTTATCACAACCTGAAACCAGGATCTTTGATCTGTCGTATACACTCTTCACCATAAAATTATTCAGCCACATCAATGACCTGATGCTGAACCTCTTTCCATTAACCACCAATGTTATTAAAAAATATAATGTTTCAAGCATGGAATACAATATCAACAAAAAGAAATACATTACACTCTTTGATAGGGATAATTTTTTTACATTCGATTCTTCAACAGGCTATTTGAAAAAATGGTTCTTGTACCCCCAGGGGGTCTGCTTGATAAACTTTGATTCCTTCATAGAAAAAATATATATTCATAATAAAAATAATTCCATTCCGGTCAATATCAACAATATCAGCTATTTTAAATTTGATAACGGTCTTATATTCAAATATGACTCTGACAGTAATCTTGATATTGAAAAAAATATTATACTGCAAAACAAAAAACTGATGTTAAGTTATAAAATAAAGAATAATTACAAACGAACATGTTCTGTTACAATCGTAATAGAGAATAAATTTTCACCTTCTCTTTTTCACACACTCACAGAACTGAAAAACCAGTTCGCTTTCTATCCCTATAATAAAGGATTTACGGACCAGTATAAAAGTAATGTGGACAGCTTTGTAAATCTGAATACAGGATATGGGATCAGCTGGAACTATTATCATAAGATCAAAGGAGTAGAGTTCTTCAAGGATTTTTATAATTACACAAAAAAGATCTATTACAAGTTCATCCTTTACCCTTACGAACAGAAAGTAATAACTATCTCGTATAGAAAAAAACATGTAAAAGAGAACATCAGAAGTGCTTATTTAAAGACCCTTAAACCGATCACTAACCAGTATTTCGGTGATTATAATATTCAGTAACAATGGTAAGCTTAATTCAGCACATTAAAACTATTTAAAAGGATAAATAAGATGAACATTAAACAGGCCTCATTAAAATTACATAAAAAGATGAATGGAAAACTAAATATTGTAAGCAAAGAGACGGTGACAAAGCAGAACCTGCCTTTACTTTACACACCCGGAGTTGCTTACCCCTGCCTTGAGATCCACAGGCAGAAGAAAAAAGTATATGACTATACCATTAAAAAAAACACAATAGCTATAGTAACGGACGGTACTGCTGTTCTTGGACTTGGTGATATAGGGCCTGAAGCTGCTCTTCCTGTAATGGAAGGAAAGGCGATCCTATTCAAAGAATTTGGCGACGTTAACGCGGTTCCGATCTGCCTTAATACAAAAGATGTAAATGAGATCGTCCGGACGGTCATTCATATTTCTCCGGCCTTTGGCGGGATCAACCTTGAGGACATCTCTGCTCCAAGATGTTTTGAGATCGAAAAAAAACTGATCGAATCACTGGATATTCCGATATTTCATGATGACCAGCACGGAACAGCCGTAGTGGTCTATGCAGGACTTTGTAACGCATTAAAACTTGTAAAGAAAAAACGCGAAGAAATAAAAGTTGTGATCAACGGGGCCGGTGCCGCGGGAATTGCTATTACGGAATTTTTACTGGCTAATAAAATAAAAGATATAATCTTGTGCGACAGCAAAGGAATCATTTCCCAAAAAAGGCCCCAATCCATGAATGCTGTCAAGAAGAAGATCGCAAAAAAGACAAACAGGAAAATGATAACGGGAAGTTTACATGATGCGCTGAAAGGAGCCGATGTCTTTATTGGAGTATCCGTCGGAAATATCCTGAAAAAAGAGTCGATAAGATCAATGAACAGTGATCCTGTTATTTTTGCCCTTGCTAATCCCACTCCGGAGATCAAGCCGGACCTGGCAAAACAATGGGGTGCAAAACTGGTTGCAACAGGAAGGAGTGATTTCCCAAACCAGATCAATAACCTTCTGGCCTTCCCCGGTATTTTTAAGGGTACACTGGAAGCTAAAGCTAAAAAGATAACTTTTAAAATGAAAAAAGCAGCTGCTGAAGCCATTGCCAACATGATCCCTGAAAAAAATCTATCCCATAAATATTTTATTCCTGATGCAACTGATAAAAATGTTTCAAGGAGAGTAGCAGATGCAGTTAAAAAAAATATTTAAAAATCCTCTTTATCCTGCAATCCTGAAGAATGTGAAATTGATATACAGGAACAACTCGCTCTTATCCTTTCTTATCCTTTTTTTTATTGTGATCATGTTCCTTAATAATATTCTGATAAGCACTATAAAATTTCCCGGGAAAACAGACTATTCCTACATCGTCTTCCCGGATATAGAGGCTCGTGAAGCCAAGTATGAATTCCAGGAAGATCTGTACCATAAACTTAAAAAACTGGATTTTAATTTTTATATCTATACTGTAGAAAAAGGAGAGAACTACTGGGGGATCGCAAAAACCAATCAGGTCAATATCGACACGATCATCGGGATCAACCCTTATCTTAAAAATCTGTACGCAGCGATCGATGAAAAGCTGATCGTATGCAACCGCCAGGGAGCCATACATATCATTCAGAAAGGAGAAAATATCACTTCAGTTGCAAGGACCTATGATCTGTCTATTAAAATTATTGAGAAAGCGAACAAGAGAAATATCTTTAAAAAACTCTTTGCACCGCTGAGAGAAGGCGATGTTTTATTCATTCCCGATGCCAGACCGAAATTTTTAACAGCGGATATGAAAGAAATGTACGAGATGAGAGACGCCCTTCAATCTCCTTTAGGAGGGAGATACACATCTGCTTTCGGAAACAGGTTCCATCCGATCCTGAAGAAGAGGAAATTCCATTACGGGCTGGATATAAAAGTGTATGTAGGCCAACCGGTGGGGGCATCAAATGACGGTGTTGTTGTATCAGCCGGATGGGTCAGCGGTTACGGGAAATATGTAAAAATAAAACATTACAACGGATATATGACCTCTTACGGCCACCTTTCAAAGATCTATGTAAAAACAGGACAGAAGGTAAGCCAGGGCCAGATCATTGGAAAAGGAGGAAACACCGGACGGTCCACCGGGCCCCACCTTGACTTCCGCGTCTGGTATAAGGACAAACCCATGAACCCGGCTTTGTTCCTCTGGTAATTGATTTACAGCCACAGAAAGACACAGAAAAAGAATATTCACTTATTGCTATTAAACCTCTTCTATTAAAAGGGGACGGTGGATGACTTTGTGACATTATTTTTTTTAGATCAGCCATAATTATGGTATTTATAAACCATACAAAAATGCTGAAATTTCAAAAGATATCTTATTATAATTATAATAAATATATACTTTCTGTTAATTTCTCAAACTTAATATTATGAAATACGTTTTTTCAGTTCAACAGATGTCACAAAGTCACCCACCGTCCCCTTTTACCCTATTAAATAATTCCCCTCTCGCTTTTTTATCATAAAATTAAAAAATTAAAAAAATATGTTAAGTTATTTTGTTACTGTGACGATATATTGATTAGAGAGTAATCCATTTGATGAGGAGATGAAAAAGTCTAAAAACTTAGTTTGAATATCAACAGAAGGCAAGGATGCCTTCTGAAATTCTTCAAGGAGGAAGAAAATGATTATTAATCACAACTTATCTGCTATTAACGCTCACAGAGTGTTAAAATTCAACGGTTGGGATGTTTCCAAAAACATCGAAAAGCTTTCATCCGGCTATCGTATCAACAGGGCCGGAGACGACGCTTCTGGTTTAGCTGTCTCTGAAAAAATGAGAGGCCAGATCAGGGGTCTTCGCCAGGCTGAGAGAAATGCCGAAGACGGAATTTCTTTCATCCAGACTACTGAAGGGTACCTTCAGGAATCTCAGGACATACTGCACAGGCTGAGAGAATTATCCATCCAGTCCTCAAACGGTGTCTATACTCCGGAAGACAGGATGCAAATCCAGGTTGAAGTATCTGCTTTGATCGACGAGATCGACAGAGTTGCTTCCCAGGGTCAGTTCAACACAATGAACATGCTGACCGGACGATTTGCTAATCCTAACGTCGGTGGGATACCTCTGGCAAGTATGTGGTTCCACATCGGTCCTAACAAGGATCAGAGAGAAAGAGTTTATGTTGGAACTATGACTGCTCGCGGATTAGACATGCGAAAACCTAACGGAGAGTTCATCTCCCTTTCAACTCCTGAGAAAGCCAATGCTGCTATCGGTATCATTGATCAGGCACTGCAGAAGATCTCTAAACAGAGAGCTGACCTGGGTGCTTATCAAAACAGGCTCGAATATGCTTCTGAAGGATTACTGAACGCTTATGAGAACACCACAGCTTCAGAATCCAGGATAAGAGATGTTGATATGGCTGAAGAGATGGTTGATTTTGTTAAAAATCAGATACTGGCTCGTTCCGGCACAGCTATGCTGGCACAGGCTAATCTTAAGCCACAGACAATATTACAGTTGCTTGGCTAACCATAATTATAAAGTACTACAAACCGCTTTGGACAAAAAAAGCCGGCTCACCCGATGAGGGTGGGCCGGCTTTTGCTTTTTATGCCTTTTTAAGAATCGGGACAGGTACAATACTTTTTAAGTATTGTACCTGTCCCGATTCTTACGATTCTTAAAATGATCTCAGGGCTTCTTCTTCATCTTTATACAGGTCAAACCTGTTCAATATCTCCATAGCCTCCAGGATCTTCTTTCCCGTATCCGACATATTCAGGAATTTAATCTTACCTTTTAATTCATTCAGCTTGTTAATGATCCCCAGAAAGATCCTGATACCGCAGCTGCCGAGATAATTGATCTTCTTCATGTCTATGATAAGATAAATATATTCTTTATCGATAATACTGATAAGTTCTTCTTCAATAGCATCTGCATTTTGTGCATCAAGCCGTCCATCCAGCCTCACTACAGCTACATCATTGGATCTGGGATCTTTTTTAAATTCTGTTTTCATAAAATTGATAGTATACCATTATAATTGTTTGTCAATATAAAAGTGCAGTTTAATGTTCCCTACATAAGCAAGCTCTTTTTTTAATAATTTTACATACTGTTTAATGATACGCCTGTCCGGATAGGGATACTCTTCGAAAGGTGTATCTTTCTGAGGAATAAACTGGTTAATACTTAGAATGATCAAGGGGACATATTTCAGCATTTTA
>JAHITG010000125.1 GCA_018817865.1 Spirochaetota bacterium | reverse complement strand
TGCGTCTTAATGAAATAAAAATAGATAAAGATCAAGCCAATGATAAAATTAATAATACTGAAAATTATGGGTAAAATACTGTATAAGGGAAATGTTATTTGCATAACTAATTAAAGTACTGAAAAAAATTATAATATCAAGAAAAATTTAATACTTACTCCGTTCCATCCCCAGCTGACCGCAACCGGCCCCTATAGAATCCCCCTTGCTCAATCGTTCATTATAATGGATATTATTTTTTTTTAATCTTTGTTTAAATGTACTGACTTCACTTACAGACGGCATCCATCCATGATCATCCCTGGATGGATTATACCTGATAATATTTAAATTATATTTAAATCCTTTCAGCAGTCTGCTTAAGGCAAGAACATGATCTTCGTCCATATTAACTTCATTCAGCATAATATACTCAAAAGTTATTCTCCTTTTGGTTTTGGCTTGATACTGCTTTAAGGCTCTTATAAGAGTCTCTAATGTTACTCTTTTAGCCAGAGGCATAATACTCTCCCTAATATGCTGTAAAGGACTGTTTAATGAAACAGCCAGGCGAAACTGATGATCTTCATCCATAAATCTTTTTATACCCTCTATTAACCCGGCTGTAGAGACTGTCATGTGCCTGGCACCAAGGGCATATCCTTCTTTATCATTCAGGATCTTAAGTGCTTTGAGTACAGGATCATAATTTAAAAAAGGTTCACCCATACCCATAAAAACTATATTGGAAATATGCTCACAGGATTTTGACATTTCCCGGGATATTAAAAGCACCTGAGACAGGATCTCGGAAACAGATAGATTTCTGATCAATCCTATCCTAGCTGTAGCGCAAAATCGGCAATTCAAACTACATCCGATCTGGGATGATACACAAAGTGTATTTTTAAGAGCACCATCCTTTTTTATCAATACTGTCTCTATAAAATGATCATCCCCTGTTTTGAATAAGTACTTCGCAATTTCTCCGTCGTCTGTCCGGACCTCTTTCGCTACTGTCAGATCAATAACAGTAAATTTCCGGAGTAAATGATCCTGATCCTCTTTTGAGATATTCCTCATTCCTTTAAAATCAAAAATTGATTTTTTATAGATCCAGTCAAATATCTGAAGGCTCCTGAACAGCTTCAGTCCCATCTTTTCAAGCTCTGCCTTCAGCTCTTCCCTGTTAAATTCCAAAATACTCTTCATACTCTAAAATATATAATAATAAATTAATATTTCTAATATTTAAGTATTCACTCTTAGCAGAGAGAGGATATTGGGTATTCGTTTTATGGATTGCTGAAGCGAATTTTTCCCACCACTTAGTCAGTATAAGGGATGGTGGCTTTCTGTTTCCGGGTTGGAAAATAATAGCTTTTACCAAGGATGGTAAAAGCTATTTTCCCCTCGGAGCCTCCCTGGAGGGGAGGCGAGAATGAGGAAACGAAAGCCACCATCCCGCCAAAAACCCTAGCCCAAGTGAGGATGAAGGGCTTTTATCTTCCAAGATTATTATTATAAATATTAGGAGGAGTGGTTTTTAATTTCCGGATTGGCAAATCGTTATTTCTCCATGGATGGAGAAATAGATTTGCCCCTCGGAACATCCCAGGAAAGGATGTGAGAATGAGGAAATAAAAACCACTCCTCCTAATAAATTACAAACTAAAAACCCTCATCCGAACGAAAACCTTAACCAGAATAAGGGAGGGTGGCTTTCAGTTTCCGGGTTGCCCCATAGCCTAAGTGAGGATATGGGATATTCGTTTTATGGATTGCAGAAGCGAGTTTTTCCCAGGAAGGGAAAAACCGCTTCTGCCCTCGGAGGATAACAGGAGGTTATCCGAGAATGAATAAAACGAATATCCCATATCCGAACGAAAACCTTGACTTTCAATTATTTTCTCCTATTTTTAAACTCAGGATAATGAAAAACAACATAAATATTATAAACTTCATTGGCCAGCATGTAGGGTGTCTTTTTCGAGATAAAGAAAAAATATACAATGATATCATTAAACTCCTCCGGTTAAAGGATATCCACAATTCGATCATCATCTTTATCCAACCCCGGTCCAATAAAAAAATAATATCCGCCGTCTTAAAAAAAAATAAACTTGATCCTTCTGCACTTCAAAAAAATAAAACGATTAATTTTATAAATATCCCTTTTACAGCAGAACATGAAAAGGAACATAAAAGGAATATTGAAAAATTCATGAAAAGTATTCCCTCCAAATCCCGAAAAGATCTTATTCTTATTATTGATCAGGATGATATTGTATCAAAAGGGCAAATTAGTAATCTTCTAAATGCTGAAAAAATAAATATTAAATTGATGGATAATTACAAACTGACATTACTCTGTCTCTTCGACCTTCGTCTGTTAAATCCCGAATATTCTATCAATATATTTATAAGCCATTCTTATATTCTATATAACAATAAGCTTTTAAAAAATATCTATTACAACAATAATTTTGATCCAGGAAAAATAGACTTGAGCAGAAACATTGATTATTTCATATCAAGCCTGACAGAGCATAAAAATCTGCAGGAAAACTTCACTACTAATGAATCAAAATTATTAAGCATTATCAACCTGCTGCCAAACATTTTTATTCGAATAGATTTTCAGGGTGATATTAAATATACAAATATCCATTTTGAAGATATTTCCGGTTATGATTTTAACAGTCTTGCAGAAAAAAACTTTTTTTCCATCTTTATTAAAAAAAATATTCGTCAACAGCTTAGGAAAGAAATGCTGAAAATGGATCTTGTCAATTATGAGGTTACTCTGATATCAAAAAAAGGGGAAGTTAAGAACATCCTCTTAAACTCTAAAAAAACTGAAAATGAGATCCTTCTTATCGGAACAAATATTACCAGAAGGCGCCTGATCGAGGAAAAACTGTTTGACCTTTCAAAAAGATTTCAGCGTCTTTTTGAGATCCTTCCTATTGGCCTTGCTCTGGTTAATGAGAATGGCGCCATCTTTCAAATAAATGAAAAGCTGAAAGAGTTTACTTCGTATAATGAATTTGATCTTATTGGAGAAAAATGCTACAATTCACTTTGTCTGAAAAAAACATGCCTTTTAGAAAAAACAAAACTAAGCAAAAGACAAGATGATATTATAACATTAAAACAGAAGAACAAGGAACTGCATCTTATCAGGACCTGTCAAAAAATCATTCTCAATAAAAAGACATGGCTCCTGATCAGTTTAATGGATATATCCAATATTAAAAAAGCTGAAGAAGAGCAGAAACATTCTTTAATGATCGAGCATGTGCTGAATAAGATCACGCTGGACCTGGTCAAATCCGAAAACCTGCAATCAGATATCGAAGCTTCTTTTGGTAAATTTGGTAAAGAGCTGAACCTTTCCCGTATCAATTTATTCACTTTATTTATTGAAGACGAAGAACAATACCTGAAGCAGACTCATGAATGGCTGAAAAGTAAAAATATTGCGATAAAGGAAAAAGTTCAAAAACTAAATATAAATTCGTTCCCCTTTTTTAAAGAAAAACTGATAAACAAGGGTCAAAAAATTGTGCTCAACAGTATTTCCGAGTTACCTGACAATGCTGTTAATGAACGGTTACTGATGGAAAAGCTGGGATTAAAATCAGTTATCATCTGTCCCCTGACTTATAAAAAAAATACTTACGGCACTATTGGATTTCACGTTACTGAAAAGGAAAGATTATGGAAAAGTACTGATATCAATTTTATCGTCCTTTTTACGGATATCCTGATCAGCGTGATCTCAAAGCAGCAGATCGAACAAAAATTGCTGAAAACTGAAAATAGTTTCCGTTCAATACTGGAAAGATCCGATGGTACTGCTTTTTTTATCTTATCTGATGACGGAAAGATAATCAAATGGAACAGAGGAGCAGAAAAATTCTATGGTTATCAGGAGAAGGATATTCTATATAAAAAATTCGACCTGATAATCAAAGACACTAAAAAAGCACAGGAAAAACTCATTAAGGCCGGCACGGACGGCCAATATAAAACATCAAAACCGGAACAGCGATTAAAAAAAAGTGGTGAAATCATATTTATCGAAGAAACCATTATCTGTATAAAAGAAGAGGATGAAATTGTCGGGTATACTGTTATTAACAGAGATGTCACTAAAACGGAATTATTCCTGAAAGAACTGATCGAACTGGAGAAACTGGATTCAATAGGAAAACTGGCCCGTGCGCAGGTGCATGATCTGAACAATATGTTCACCACTATGAATGGATACCTGGAGCTTATATTTCAAGATATTAATCCTAATCATTCATTTTATGAGCATTTCGAAAAACTGAGTAAAACACTTGAAACTGCTATTGATACTAACAACCGCATTATAGAATTAGATACAGAACAAGAACATAAATGGGCACCAATCAATCTAAATAATATAATTCATAATTTAAGCCGTCTGATCAAGACTCTTCTGGGTGAAAATATCAGGCTGGTTCTGGACCTTGATGAAAAACTGGATCCTTTTGAAGCAAACACATCTCAAATAGAGCAGATCATTATAAACCTTGCCAGTAACTGCAAAGAAGCTGTCACTGAAGAAGGATTAATGGTGATCGAAACACAAAACATATCTCTGGAAAAAGAATTCATCTCTTCATTCGATCCTATTCCGCCGGGTGAGTATATACTGCTGAGGATCTCTGATAATGGAAAAGGAATACAGCAGGATATAAAACACAGGATACTGGATCCATTTTTTACTACAAAAGAACATAATAAGGGTCTCGGATTAACTATCGCTGAAAAGATCATAAAGAATCATTCAGGATATATTCATATTGGAAAGTCAGAAGAAGCCGGAACAGTTATTGAAATTTATTTTCCTTCAAAAGAAGAGGCTGTTCCTACAGGAGAAGAAAAAAAGAAAGATCCCAATATCAAAGAACAATTGAGCAACATGAACATTCTCCTGGTTGAAGATGATACTGAGATCAGTGAATTACTGGAAACGGTGCTTACTAAAGCCGGAGCCAGCGTTCTTACATCCAATAACGGGAAAGAAGCCCTCGTTCAGATCGAGAAAAACAAAAATAAGATCAACTTTTTAATAACAGATATAATGATACCGGAAGTAAGCGGAAATGATGTATACCGGGAAGCAATAAAGATCATACCTGGTCTTAAAGCGCTTTTTACTTCAGGATACAGTGATGCCTATTCAAAATTGGACAGTAATTTAAAGAGATCAACAGGATTCCTGCAAAAACCTTTTACGGTAAAAAAACTGCTCGAAAAGATAAACAGCATTAATAAAATAGAATAGCACACCATGTTTTTAAAGATCATATCAATACTAAAAATTATACTTTTACAAATGGTACTGTTTTCATCTCTGCAGGGAGCCGATGGATGGGAAAATCCTGTTCGTGTATCCCAAAAAGAAAATATCAATAAATATCCCGATATATTTCAGGACCAAAACCTGACCGCCATTGTCTGGACTTCATACGTAAAAGGGTCTCCCCGTATTTATTTTAACTATAAGGATACCGGGTGGCATAATCCCGAGCTGGTTGTAAAGCTGAATAAAAATAAAATCGTGCTTCCATCGATAACAATGAAAGACGGTACTGTCTATATATTTATCAGTAATGAAAAGAATGGTTTAGAGGTCCTTTACAGGGACCTGAAAACAGAAAAAGTATTCAACCGGACCGTTCTGATGAAAGAGGAAGAGTTCTGTTTATTACCCAATGCCTATAACTTTAATAATAAACTATTGGTATTTTATCAACGATACATTAATGAAGAAGTATTTAAGATAGATTATTTTACTTCTTTAACACGGGACACTCTTTCTATAACTCCTCGAACTTTGATCGATATCAGTAAAAAAGAATACGGATCTTTCTTTCCTATTATCAAGCTCAATAATGATAATATATACTCGTTATGGATCGAACGCTTTGGGCAGCAGAATAAAAGAAACGATGTTCTTTTCATTAAATCAAGTACAGGCGGTTTTAGATTGTGGTCTGAAAAAAAGATGCTTTCCGATCCAAATACAGATGCACAATTTCCTGATTTTTTCATTGATAAAAATAAATTATATCTGGTCTATAATCTTACAGAATATAAGGATTACAAATATGTGTCTTATCTGATGACAAAAATATTCGATCTTAACAGTTTAGAGCTTTTAGAATCCAAAAGAATAGATCTGAATATCTCTTCATTTTACCAGATAAAATTACGGTACTTTAAAAATAAATATTATATATTCTGGTATTCCTATATAAAAAAAAATCCTCAAATATACTATATTCAGTCGGATAATTTCAAAGAATGGAGCAAATTCCCGATCACTATTAATAAAGGTGGAAATGATAAATTATGCAAGGTTAATAGTGCCGCCAGGCTCATGATACTTTATGAAAAAAAAGACAAACAAAGTTCGCAGATCTATATCCGGGAAAAAGATGATTTTTGTAATCCTCCGGTAGTATATTCTACAACACACAAATCCGATAAGTGGTCATATAAAAACTCAGCGATCTTTAAATGGCACGATCCGTATGATACATCCGGAATAAAAGGATATGCTTATATCATGGATACATCCCCGGACACAATTCCCGAGATCGAAAATCTGCCGGGTAATTTCACCGGAAAGAGTTTTGAAAAACTGGAAAACGGCATTCAATATTTTCATATAAGGGCCATAGATAAGGCCGAAAATTTCAGTTCAACTGTCCATTATATGGTTATGGTAAACTCTTCCATTCCTGAAGCTCCCCTGATCTTTTCAAAGACCCATGAAGAATTCATCCCATCCGATAATAATGTACCGATTTTTTCCTGGATGAAAAAAGATAACAGACCCGTTAAAGGATACGCATACCTTTTCACACAGGATGAAAACCTTGTTCCAAAACAAAAGATCAATACGACCGGAACAAATGTAAAATTCATAAACATCAAAGAAGGGATATGGTATTTTAAGGTAAGAACATGTGATACATTAAACCGTTGGAGTGACTACTCTACATATACCATATCAGTAGAGAAGATACTGACCGCAACAAAATCTTCTGAAGCAGAAAGCCGGTTTTCCTATATTGTAAAACCAAAGGATGTTTTATCGATCATTATCAGTAAAATATTAAGGATAAAGAAGAAGCTGGAATGGCGGGATTATGAAAAGCCCGTAGGTAAATTCAATTATCTGCAAAATCTGGACTTTTTAAAGCCGGGTGATATCGTCATGTTCCCGATCATAATTGCCAGGCCCAATGACACAATTGAAAAGATCTCAAGAGATATGTTCGGTACAGAAGGCCAGAAAAATAAAATAGTCATAGTAGGGAAAGAATCAGAAGACGGGATCGATGCAGGGGATAAAGTGATCATTAAGGATGAGTATTTCCTTAAAACCGGTAAGATAAAGAAAAAATACTGATCACTCAGCATGATCAGGAATATCTGTTCCGCAGATTCTTCAGCATATGCAATAATGCTGTCACATTGAACATACGTCCGAACTGCTTAACTGCAAAAGAAGTTTCAATATAATTCTCAAACGAATAATTCTTCTGAAGGTTGTTTATTGCTTCCATGATATTCTGTTTGATCTCCTCCGGCAGGACCTCTTTTTCCCTGTTTTCCAGTTCAAGAAATCTGGAATACCCCGAAAAATAACTGCTTTTCACACGTTCGGTCTCAAATTCCCTGTTGGAAGCCGGGGATTCATCGTAATTGAGTTTCTTTACGAACGGATCATACTCCTCGATCTCCATTAATACGATCTTTGAATCCAGACACCCGTTCAGGTTGCCCAGAACAACCAATTTCGGAAATTTGGTCCTGTAAATATCCAGAGCCTCGGCTACATTTTTTGCATCATATATTTCCAGGTCCAGGCTTGCCAGAACAGCAAACAGGTCCACTTTTAATTTAAAATCTTTAGCTTCAGGAACAAAAACAAGAACTCCATTCTCTGAATCCTTGTACTCTACTTCCTGATCCAGATTTAATTCTTTTCTTACTATAGAAAGGATCTTTGAACTCAGCACTGTGCCATATTCCATCAATAATTGCCTCTCCCCCCGGACCAGATTGATCTCAGTAGAATAGACATCTTCTAAAACAGTAAACCGCCTTTTCTTTTTACTTCTCTGATTCATAACTTCATATTCCTGTACTATAGAGGTAAATTCACCGAGCTTTTTAGTACCAGTTATGTGGAGAAAGATCGCAGGATCGATCGATCTTATGATATTCATCACTTTTTTATCTGTATAAACAGATACATTGTTAATACCTCTTTCAAGCAGCCTGTTTAAATGCTCCGGTGTTACAACATACGATTTATTAATATCTCTGCTCTGACTGACAACAACAAATGCTGCTGAAACAGACGGATCTTTTCTGTTGAATTTCAAATGATAGGATTCAATATTTTCGATCTTTAATAGGTCTTTTATAGGTACTATCATAATGATTATATTAATATAAATTTTAATTTTTATTTCAAGTTCAATTTTCCTAACCGGATAAATTAACGGCAAACTTTAAAGCTTCAAAGAGACTCCTGTCATTAGCCTGATCTTTACCCGCTATATCATAGGCTGTACCGTGATCGACAGATGTACGGATCACAGGAAGCCCGATCGTCACATTAATACCTGATCCAAAAGAGAGCATTTTAAAAGGGATAAGGCCCTGATCATGATACATGGCGATAATCCCGTCATAAACAGGATATTTGCTGTATTTAACAAAGAAAGAATCAGGGACATAAGGCCCGGTACAGTTATAACCACCTCTTCTTTTTAGCTCATCTATTGCGGGAATAATTATTTTTTCTTCTTCATTACCAAAAAGACCGCCATCACCTTTGTGAGGATTAAGACTTAAGACAGCGATCTTCGGAATGCGATACCCCAGCTTGATCAATGTATTGTGTGTGTTTTCAATGGCCTGT
>JAHITG010000124.1 GCA_018817865.1 Spirochaetota bacterium | reverse complement strand
TGATTTTATGCATCCGGACAGGATTGTTATCGGCGTAGAAAGCAAAAAGGCCGCAGAGGTACTTACCGAACTTTATCGTCCCTTAAAGGCCAAAATAGTGGTTACGGATATTAATTCCGCTGAACTGATAAAGCATGCCTCCAATTCATTTCTGGCGACCAAGATATCTTTTATTAACGCCGTAAGCCAGATCTGCGAAAGGACTGGAGCGGATATCATCAAGGTAGCCGAAGGCATGGGTTTTGATAGGCGTATCGGCAGGCAGTTTCTGGATGCCGGCGTAGGTTATGGCGGCAGCTGTTTTCCAAAAGATACGATCGCTCTGGTCAAGACCGGAAAGCTCCATGATTACGATTTTAAGATCATACAATCGGCCATAGAAATAAATAAAGAACAAAAAATCAAGTTTTTTAGATTAATAGAAGAGTATTATAAAAGCAGCCTGGATAACAAAACATTTGCCGTATGGGGACTTGCTTTTAAACCTAATACTGATGATATGAGAGAAGCTCCTTCGATCGATATTTTACGGTCTTTATTAAAGTACAAAGTTAAGATTAGAGCCTTTGATCCTGTTGCAAAAAAAGAAGCCTTAAAACTATTCCCTGATATTGAATATGCAGGTACTCCTTATGAAGCAGTAGATGGATGTGATGCCCTCATCATTTTAACGGAATGGAATGAATTTAAGCAGGTTGATGTATCAAAATTAAAAAAATTATTAAAACATCCGGTTATATTTGATGGAAGAAATGTATATGACCCTCAGATCATGCAGGAAAATAAAATAGATTACATTTCAATAGGAAGAAAGGCGATACTATTTTAAAAATTTTTTATAATACTGTCATTTAGTAGTATTATCTATAAAGAGTAAATACTTATTTTTCATATGATGGTGCCAGCATTCGCACCTTCTGCTGAGCAGATAACATCATCTGCTGTATATTCTGGTCCTTAATACTCTGAGCTACTTTCATAAATATCTTGTAATGCTGATAGGCCTCAGCATACTTATTTATGATATAATAATTCTCTGCCAGATAAAAATAGATAGCCGGCTGTCCCGGATTTCCCTTTAACATCCGTTTGAATATCCGAATGGCATCTTCATGCCGTTTTAATTGCTGATACAGATTTGCCAGATTGAACATAATATTTCCGCTGTTAGGTATTTGGGTCAATGCCCTTTCGAGCAGAGGAACGGCCCGATTTGCTTCAAGCCGGTCAATATACGCTTTTACCAGCTCAAAATAAAGCTGCTCATTTTTGGGATTCTTATTTAAATTCTTTTCCAGCTGCTGTAACTTCGTTGTCGGATAGTTAATTATCGCTGTAGCACGATTAACACCCATCTGGGCATCTCTGAAAGAAGG
Organism: Spirochaetota bacterium; assembly: GCA_018817865.1. Lineage (GTDB taxonomy): Bacteria > Spirochaetota > JAHITG01 > JAHITG01 > JAHITG01 > JAHITG01. The sequence continues at coordinate 2,910 of JAHITG010000124.1, read as the reverse complement.
AGATATCTCCAGGGCCATCTGATAATATTTTTTGGCTTCCTGGATAAACTCCACTTCTTTCTCAGGTTGAAAAAAGGCTTTCTTTTCATAAGCCCGGCCGGCAGTATAATACGCACGTGACGCATTTCCCTGCTTATTCTCTATCACAGCCGCTTTTATATAATTATCAATAGCTTCATCCAGTATCGCATCGATCTCCTTGAATTTCTTTTCCTGCTGTAGAAACTGGATCTTCTGCTCCAGAAGTAATGAAAGATTAAAATGAATAGCGGTCATATCAAATCCAAACTTCTGGGCTTCCCTGTAATTATCATAGGCAAGTTCATCATATTTCTTATATTGATCAAAATAATTTTTACTCTTATCGGGGTCCATTTTGTTTCGCTGATAATCATTATAAGACTGATACGCCTTGGCCATGTAAAAATCCCCGAGTTGAAAATTATAATTTGCAATGATCTCTCTGGAAAGGTAATCCCAGTACAGTGCCTCCTCAGGATACTCCTTCCAGGCGAAATCGTAATAAAGCCAGTATTGAATTGGGTCTGTCCAGGAAACCCCTCTGGTATGTACTCTATAAAGGATACCGTGCTGGCGGTATTCAAAATTCTCACCATAACGTTTATTGATCTCATTTTGCCGGGAAAAATCCTTCCAGGTATAATAGATCGGCCTTCCGGTTGAGATCTTTTCATAATCTTTAGTGATCTGAGATTCCTGCAACTGCTGAGGTGTCATTCTCATCATATCACCGTATAACAGAAAGACATTTCCTTTCTGATCAAAAACATTTACATCCGGACGAAGATGTTCTACATAGGTATGATAAAGAAGGGAAAAAACCTGGTTATCGCCCCCTTCCGTAAATAAAACAGAATTCGGTTCAAGTGTTTTCAGCAGGTTCCTGCCATAATTATCATTTGCCCAGGCATGACGGACATTATTCTCATTAAAATTAGCCTTAAAAGGTAAAAGCGATAAAAGTATCATGGTAATTCCAGTAACCCAGGCTGCTCTTTTATTATTTAATATGGAACCCTTTAATATATACTTCTCGATCAGTTTTACGGAAAATCCCAGCCCTATCGCTATCCAGAATATATTGACCATATATGAAGGGATAAAGAAGACCTTTGCAAAATAGAGATCTCTGGCCGTAAAACGGAAATTATTGAACTGCATAAAGGCAATATCATAATATAGAAAAAAAGAGGTCGTAAAAAAGAACCATTTTTTATTGATCTTAAAAAGACGATACAGCCCTAAAAAGGTGAATAAAAACGGAATGATAGTGAACTGGATCACGCGCCATTTAATAATAATAAAAGCCTGTTCGAAAAATACGGACAGGGACCGGGTATTCTGAGCAAATCCCCTGTACTGCTTTCTTGTAATGACATTGATCAGATTCTCCAATTTTTCCGGGTCCCCCCAGTCCAGAGGTGCATTGGCCGTGGACCGGATAGGCATATAAACATATATAAGAAATCCAAGGATCAAAAACCCTCCAGCAATGAGAAACCCGATCATGAAGCCTTTGTTTTCAATAACGAGTTTATATATAATGTATAATGCCATGATAAATACGATCGCCTTTGCCAAGAAATGGAATGTATCCGGAAGCTGATAATAAACGGAAGATATCAGCAGGAATCCATAGGCAACAGTAGATGCTGAAGCAAACTTGATAAAAGCTTTATCTCTGATATAAGGATATACAAAAAAGAATGCAAAAGGAATAAAATATCCTGCAATAATATGATGATCTCCCATGGCCAATCCAAACAGAAAGAAAAAAAGAAACATGGATTTGATCACCCTGTTCCAAACATAATGTTTATCATACCTGTTCATGGGTATGATCAAATTCAGATTCTGAGATACTCTCTCTTCAAAGACCAGTGCGATCAGGAACATGATGGGTAAAAATAAAGAATTGACCGTATATACCTCTGCTATAACGGCCTGGGCCCAAAGTTCTTCTGTGAAGAGGAATAAAAGCGAGGCTGTAACGGCCGGGATTTTAGCAAAAATGAGATTCTCGCCTTTGCTGGCATGATGATATCTGCCCAGGAATTTAATCAGGAACAGGTAGGAGACCGCAACGGTAATGGCTCCTCCAAAAGCACTTAAAAAGGTTAAACGAAAGACGATCCTCCCTATAAAGAAAAAGAGCCCCATGAAGAGTTTTCCCACAACACAATAAAGAGGGTATCCCGGTGAGTGCGCACCTCCCAGGAAGTAGACCGCACAGGTCAATTCACCGCAATCTCCCGCTGCTATTCCCGGTGTCATAGTATAAACATAGGTAAAAAGGGAGACCAGAAATAATCCAAGAAATATCAAATAATCTGTTTTAGTGAATTTGTATATATGATCAAGGTGTAATGGACAGTATTTCTTTTCGAGTACTTTTTTAGAACTTTTAAGATTGCTGGTGATCCTGTCCACTTCCCTGACCGGAACATTTAACCGTCGGCTTAATTCAAGGACATTATTTCCATTATAATTTTTTTTAACATACTCAACCTGCTTTTTCGATAATCTGCCCATTTAAGAAACTCCTTATCGTCTGCTGTTCTATAAGCTATTTTTTGAAAATATGGATCTCTTTAGAAAAACCACTTAAATTATACGGCTCTATACTGTCGTATGCTTTAATGGAAAAAAAGTAGTTCTGCATACTCTGTAAAGAGTCAATAATATAACTATTTTTCAAACCAATATCAACTTTATTTTCATAATTTTTTGATTCGCTCCCCCAATAGATCATGTATCCTTTTAGATCCTGTTCCAGATTCATTTTCCATTTTAATTCTATTGTATTATTATATTCTAATACTTTAATATCAACAGGGGGTAAAGGAGGAATATTCTCTCTGTATTTCACTTTAAAATAATAAAATAAGG
>JAHITG010000123.1 GCA_018817865.1 Spirochaetota bacterium | reverse complement strand
TTGAAATGTGAAAATTGCTTCTCAATTTTCACATTTCAAGGTTTGACCCCCGAGTTTAAACTTTTTCAAGGTCTGACCCCAAATCATTTAATTACTTTAAACGCCTGCCTGTGGTATTTGCATAAAAAAATTTTGACTTTATAAAATAGCAAAGTATATTCTTATGTCTGATTTCGAATAATGTTACTTTTCAGGAAGGTAAATAAAAATGTTAAAGATATCCAAAGGAAAAATATACGAATTTTTTGAGACGATCATATCGGCACTGATCATGGCTCTTATTATCAGAGCACTCTTTGTCCAGGCTTACAAGATCCCGACAGGATCAATGGAACCGACACTTATCGGAACTGAGCAGAGCAAAAACCATAACAGAACTATCGGCGATCATCTACTGGTCCAGAAACTGACCTACGGAATTATAGTACCATTCACAAAAGTCAGGCTGCCCGGATTTCGAAAGATCAGACGTGGTGATATCATTGTTTTCCGCTATCCTTATGAACCCAAAAAAGATTATATAAAAAGGGCTATTGGACTTCACGGTGAAGTGATCCAGATCATTAATAAAAAAATTTATATTAATGGCAAGATGATCGAAGAGCCTTGGCTTAAATATGGCAAAGAGCATTTTAATTCTAATCACACTCTAACCGCAGAAGACAGCCCAAGAGATAATCTGGGTCCGTTAATAATACCTAAAAAAGGGGATGTAATTAAATTCATTAATGATAGGATCTATATAAATGACAAATATATTTTCAATAAAAAGATCATCTCTTACTATTCTAAAGAAATAACAAGTGAATATTTCTCTTTATATAAAAAGAGTATTGAAAAGATCAAAGATAACGAATATATAGTTAAGTATGATTGTTATTTTGCAATGGGGGATAACAGGGACAACAGTTCTGACAGCAGATTTTGGGGATTCCTTCCCTTCAGTTTTATAACCGGTAAACCTCTGATCAAGTACTGGCCCCCCACCCGCATCGGCCTGATCGAGTAAAGAACCACTAAAAAAAAGCCACGGAATTACACCCTTAGGAATCGTGATAACGATTCCAAGGACTTTGGTCCAGGAAATTTTTCACAGAAAAATTTCTCGGGGCAGAAGTTCACGGAATAAATTAATTATCTATATTCTTCCGTGTATTTCTGCGTGATTCTGTCTGAATTTAGTGCCAGGTCTTAACTTTATAACTTCATTGTGATAATGTTAAGGGCTTGTTGCCCAAATGGATTATATGAGGGTAGCCGCAGGCTTTAGCCTGCGTAAGGTTTAAATAATGCAATTAAACGCAAGCTAAAGCTTGCGACTACCCTTATTTTATAGAAATAACCATTTGGGCAACAAGCCCTTAAGACCCGGCACCTTTATCTTCCATAACTGATAAGTGCCTGGGATGACTTTGGTCAAATCCGTAAACACGATTAGTAGCCGCCTTCCGAATTAAAATAATGGGAACTGTCTTTGAATAGGGGATAGGGGACGGTGCGTGACAATGTGATATAAAATTTTCTTGCTGTATAATATCACAAAATTACTCACCATCCCTATTTTTCTTAAAACCATTTTGTTGCTTTTATTTATTTCCTTGAAAAAGTTTTTTAAATGTATTATATTATTTTTAACACGGGCTCGTTTTAAGACAGCTCCTTGTTCATTAATAACTGTTTTTTTAAACAACTACTTTCTCATAATATCAAAACTTTTTGGAAAAGGAGAATCTAAAATGAAAAATCATGGACGGGATACTGGTGATGGTATAGAAGTTGACAATGCCCAATGGAACTTTTCTACTGCTGTAAAAAATTTTGATGAGCATGTTAAAAAGTCCATTCCTTTATATGATCTGTGGCAGGATTACATCGCACAATTAGCCAGTTTTTTTTTACATGAAAACAGTACTGTTTATGAAATTGGATGTTCAACTGGTGTTTTAAGTGAAAAAGTCTTAAAAAGAAATCCATTAAAAAAATATAAATATATTGCACTTGATACGGTACCGGAAATGATTATAAAAGCAAAGCAGAGACTTAAATCGGATAAAAGAGCAGAAACGATTATTAATGATGCTATTACATATGATTATAATAAATGCTGTCTGTTTTTATCATATTATACGATTCAATTTATTCATCCTTCTATGAGGCAGGAATTAATTAATAAGATTTACCAGAGCTTAGAATGGGGTGGTGCATTTATAATGTTTGAAAAAGTAAGAGGTCCGGATGCCCGTTTTCAGGATATTCTCACTCAACTATATATGGATTATAAAACAGAACAGGGTTTTAATGAATCGGAGATAGTCCATAAAACGAGAAGTTTAAAAGGTATTTTAGAACCTTTCAGTACGGAGGGGAATTTAGGACTGCTTAAAAGAGCAGGATTTGTTGATATTATGATTCTCTGTAAATACTTATGTTTTGAAGGATACTTATGTATTAAATAATTATTCTTTTTATTTAAATAGGCGACGCAGGATTGACACCTTTTTTTGTATTGGCTTAAACTCCTCGGTCCCATATAACTTAAAATACTGCAAATAATAACCGTCACACATTTCAAAATATATACATTTTTTACAGGTATCTAATTTATGCATATTCTGCTGGTCTCGCAAAGGAGCTTGGCCTACTCTTTTATTATAAGCTTTATATAAATCAGTAAACGAACGGTCTAAATGGTAATTGATACAGGGAAGATATAGTTCGGTTTTCTTCAGCAGCTTTTGAGGGATATTTGATAATCTGGGAGCACATTCTTGATATTCCCTGGCATTTTTAGAATCAGGAAATAATAGAATCAGCTTAATATTTTTATTAAATTCTTTCTGTGCGAAATCAATTAAGTCATACAGATTCTCTAAATTCTGTTTTAAAATGATGGTATGCAGCTTGAAGTAAATATTCAGTTTAATCAGATTTTGAATCCCTTTTACAACCTCATTAAAGCTTCCTTTTACTCTTGTGATACTGTCATGAATGATATCTGTAGAACCATATAAAGGGAGCTCGAAATCGGAAACACCCAGTTCTATTAATTCTTTTAAAAGCTTAATATCACTTATTTTTCTTCCTACAGTTTTTATACAGATTTTTTTAAAATCTTTTATTTTCAGATACCTTATCAGTTTTTTAATACTATGAAAATTTAGTGGTTCATCACCACCTATCTGAGCTCTTGTGAAGTCTTCCAGATTATATTCAGATAATGATTTAATTATTTCTTTGTAATCACTTTCAATACACTCTTTTCTGTTTCCTCTTGCACAAAAAATGCATTTATTGCTGCAGAGGTTTCTTATGGGTATCAACAATGAAATTTCTTTATTTCTCTTCGGTTTTAAGAACATAATTTTCTTCATCACGACCGATTATAATATGTAAAACAGGGGTCGTGTCTTTGCACTTGACATTTGAGCTATCCTGCAGAAATATAATATTATATAAAAGTACTGTATATAAAAGTACTGTAATGGATTATCAGATGTCATAAGTAATTAAAATAAGCTTCCCCAGTTCAACTAATAGGAAGCAGCTTTTGAATTCGGCTGAGCAAATCGACATCACACCCCCTTTGACTTCCTGCTGATCCTTATTATTCCTCCAAATAATATACTATTCTGCAGAGAAATATCAATATTTTTTTCTATAAAGCTGATTCCCGCTGGATTTTTACGACTATTCTGTCTGTTAGATTACAAAAGGGACGGTGTGTGCCTTTCTATACAAGAACAGAAAAAATAAATAAAAAAAG
>JAHITG010000122.1 GCA_018817865.1 Spirochaetota bacterium | reverse complement strand
TATTTAAAGATTTCTCTCCTTGACATTTTTATATGCGGGATTAAATAAAATGTACAGTATATAAATAAATTAGCGGAACAGGAGCGTTTTTATGTCAAAACATCAATTTCAGACAGAAGTGAATCAACTGTTAAATTTGATCATCCATTCACTTTATTCACACAAAGAGATATTTTTAAGGGAATTGATATCCAATGCATCAGATGCCCTTGATAAATTGAGGTATATGACACTGACCAGTGAAAAGATGAAGAAAGTAAAAATGGATCCCAGGATAGATATTTCCTTTGATGACAGGAACCAGACTACTTTGACCATATCGGATACCGGTATCGGCATGAATGATCAGGACCTGGTGGAACACCTCGGTACTATTGCCCGATCGGGAACAAAGAATTTCCTGGAAAAGATGACCGGGGATGCAAAGAAGGATTCAAATTTGATCGGAAAGTTCGGTGTGGGTTTTTATTCCATTTTTATGGTCTCTGATAAGGTGGAAGTGATCAGCAGAAAAGCGGGTGAGAACAAAGCATATAAATGGACCAGTGACGGGAAAAGTGATTATGAGATAGAAGATGCCGAAAAGGAAGAGCATGGAACCACAGTGATCCTGTATCTGAAAAAAGATGAAAAAGAGTTTGCCGGCCGGTTCAAGATCGAGGAGATCGTCAAAAAGTATTCCAATCATATTCCATTTCCTGTTACCCTTCATTATACGGAAGTTAAGTCCGCTGATGAAAAAGGGGAAAAAACAGAAGCCAGATCAGAGCAGATCAATTCCGTCACAGCGTTATGGATGAGGCCGAAATCGGAGTTAAAGGAGAAGGATTACAATGATTTTTACAGATCCATAACCATGGATACTGAGGACCCACTGATGCACATTCATACTCATGCGGAAGGAAAACTGGAGTATACGACGCTTTTATATATCCCGAAGAAGGCCCCTTATGATCTTTTCTTTATTAATTATCAGCCCGGGGTTAAGCTTTATATTGACCGGGTCTTTATCACGGATGATGAGAAAGAACTGCTTCCTTCTTATCTCCGTTTTATCCGGGGGATCATTGATTCGGAAGACCTTCCCCTGAACATAAGCAGGGAGACCCTTCAGCAGAACAGGATCATGGCCAACATCAGATCAGCGGCTACCAAGAAGATCTTATCAGAATTGCAGAACCTGGCAAAGAAAAAAGAGAAGTATACAGAGTTCTATGATGAATTCGGTAAGGCTTTGAAAGAAGGATTGTATCATGATTTTCCCAATCGGGAACTGCTGCTTGACCTGGTACGCTTTAAATCCATTCAGAATAAAGAGTATATCAGTTTAGATGAATACAAGAAGAAAATGAAGAAGGGACAGAAAACGGTTTATTATATAGCCGGAGATAAAGAAGATAATTTAAGGAATTCTCCTCTCCTGGAAGCATATAAAAAAGAGGATATTGATGTCCTCCTTATGACAGATGAGATAGATCAGATCGTTATTCCTTCAATAGGGACCTATAAAGATATCCCGATCAAATCGGTTAACCAGAGTGACGCAGCTGATGATCTAAAGACCGAGAAGGATGAGAAGAAGGAAAAAGCAATAGATCCGTTGATCAAAAAGATCAAGGAACAGTTGAAAGACAGGGTAAAAGATGTAAAGGTCAGTGTGCGACTGAATGATTCCCCTTCCTGTGTCGTAGCGGACAAGAATGATCCCACGATCCAGATGCAGCAGATGATGAGAGCCATGGGACAGAAAGGCATGATGGATGTGAAACCCATCCTGGAGATAAATCCTGATCACAGTATTATTAAAAAGATGAAGAAGATCACGGATGATAAATTATTGTCCGATATCAGTAACCTTCTCTTTGAACAGGCGATCATTGCCGAAGGGGGAGAGGTTAAAGACCGTGTCTTGTTTGCAAAAAGACTGAATAATGTTATCTTAAAAGCTATTTCGACATAGCCCATATTATCTTATATTAATGCAAATAGCGGATGTCATAACAGCTGAGTGAGATGTTCTTAAGCGGTATTTATTTTCTGATCAATTTATTTGTCAATTTTCAATGATGCTTTTCCGATACTTATAGTATGGAAGTTAACCTTAATCCACAAAATAAGTACGAAATGGGCAATACCATGAAAACACTTGAAAAAGTGATCCGATTACCGCAACAGTTGGCTGAGGACATTCTAAAACTTCAAAAGAAGCTTTTACGGGTGGTCATTGCAGACAAGCTCAAATCACAAAAGATCGATACTTACGCTTAGCCGGTATAAAACAGATCGAATCCTGATATTCTACTAATATCCTGTTAACCATTTCTTCATAAAAATAAGTGTGTCCTGTCAAAATGATCCAAAAAAAAGATCATTTTCATTGATTTTTTATTATAAAGCAATAAAATAAGTTTGGATTTTATTAAAAGGATTGAAATTAATGAAAAATTATTATCAGAATATTATTTATATCTCTTTATTATTTATTGTGATCGATCTGATCCGCAGGAACTATTTAAAAAATTTTTGGACCAGAATAAAAACAGAATTTAAATGGAAAAATCTGAAATGGATAATACTTTTCCTGATCGGTTTGGCGTTCTTTTTTTATTTTATTGATCTGCCGCTGCTCTCTTCTATTCAGAAGATCACGAACGGACCTGTTAAAAGAATACTGCATTACCTTAATATTTTCGGGGACGGAAGAGTCCTCTTTCCTTTTCTCTTTATCATATATTTATCAGCACTTTTCTTTGATCAGCCGAAACTGCGTCATCTTATATCCATTGCAATTCTTAGCGCTCTTTTAGCAGGGCTGGTCGGCCAGGTTATCAAGATCATAACGGCCCGCACACGGCCGTACGCGGAAATGGACCCGCTTCAGTTTTTCAATTATAAGATCATCTACCTAAAGAGCAAATATTTTTCACCGACTTTCAAGAGCTTTCCATCAGGACATACGACCAATGCCTTCAGTTTTATGATCCCATTTATCCTCTATTTTAAGAATAAAATGATCAGGATGCTCCTCGTTATTGTTCCTGTTCTGACCGGAATAGCCAGGATTTATTACAGTAAACACTGGCCGTCTGATGTTGTATTTGGTGCTTTTTTGGGTATATATATTGGTATGATACTGTATATGAATAACAGGTCAAGATTAGGGGAGAAGATATGAGGATTATTTTAACTATTGCAGTTATTGTAATTAATTTATTCTTTTCCGGTGAAAGGCTTTTTTCCCAGATAGAGTGGACCCCGGTAAAGGCCGTAAATACAAAATATCATGAATTTTCAGTGACGATAAGCCCTGACGGCAGTTTTATGATATTCGGAAGTGACCGGCCGGGGGGTGCGGGGGATAAAGATCTTTGGATCAGCTATTATAAGGAAAAGAAGTGGAGTGCTCCGGAGAACTTGAAAACTTTAAATTCTCCCTTTCATGACCAGGAGCCTTTTATTACCTATGACGGTAATGCGCTTCTTTTTTCATCTGACCGGGACGGAGGGTATGGCGTAGGGGATATCTATGTCTCTTTCCGTAACGGGATTGACTGGTCTGCTCCTGTTAATATCGGGGCTCCCGTCAATACCACGGATTCCGAAAAGATGCCATCACTCTCCATGGACAACAGGGAACTGTTCTTCTCTCGGATCCCGGTGGATTACAAGACCCGGCAGCTGAAGAAGGAAGAGATCCAGATATTCTCTTCGGTATATAAAGAGGATCACTGGCTGGTGCCTGTCAAACTGCCAAAACCGGTGAATCAGATGGATTATGATTTTGCATCACGCATCATGCCGGATAACAGGACGCTCCTCTTCTGTTCTGCGCGAAAAGGAGGAAAGGGCCGGTTTGACATCTGGCGTGTAAAGCGGAAGGACAATAGTTCAATGTGGACCAGACTTTCCAATATATCCGGTATAAATACGGAGAATAATGAAGTACATTTCGCTTTTACCATAAGCGGAGACCGGATGTATATGACCTCTCAGAGGGACGGAAGGAAGGATTACGACATCTATGAATATAAAGTGCAGGAGAAGATCAGCGATCCCACCATTACTTTACAGGGCCGTATCACCAACAAGAAGAGCGGAGGGCCTGTTGAATCATCCATTACTATAGAGCTTTTTAAAAATCCGAAAGAGAAATTCAGGATCAACAGCAATAAAAAGTCAGGAGAGTACAGTATTACGCTTCCTAAAGGAGATGATTATTCTGTCACCGTGGAAGCTCCGGGGTTCATGTTCTACAGCCGTCGGCTTGACTTGACTGAGCTGACCAATTCTTCTGTAACCAATGTTGATATCGGCCTTCATCCCCTGGTTAAAGGGGAGAGCATTGTGATCAATACTATTTATTTTGATCCGGACTCCTATAAGCTGAAAGAAGAGTCACATATCGCTTTAGACCGTATCGTGGAAATATTAAAGCAGAATCCTGCGTTGAAGATCCTGATCAAGGGCCATGTGGCCAAAGTCCCTGACAGTAAAATTGATCCGCAATGGTTAAGCAGGAAAAGGGCGGAAGAAGTGAAGAATTATTTTGTAAAGAAGAATATTTCATCTTCCCGGTTAAAGACAAAAGGATTTGGTTCTTCCCGTCCCATAGGGGATAACAATACTGAAGAAGGACGAAAACAGAACCGCCGTACGGAATTTGAGATATTAAAATCTGAATAGGGGTCAGCCCTTGCCCTGTGAAAATCCTTTTGTTTAGATAACCCATGTGCCTCAGAGATGCACTGGGATTGTACCCCAATACCTCAGAGAGGCATTGGGGTGAAAATGAGGGGATAAACTTAAAAATGCATAAAAAATGCATTTTTAAGTTTTCCGAACTTAACATTTTCTAAAAGTAAAGTTGAGAATTAAAAATGCACTTAAGACGCATTTTTAATTCTCTTCGAACATACCTTTTTTGTAGATAACCCCAGTGTATCAGAGATACACTGGGGTTGCAAAAGTAGAGTTAAGAAATTAAAATATATATAATATATTTTAATTTCTTTTCGAACATAACTTTTGCAAAAAAATAATTGAAAAAATAATATGAATAATTATAATATCGTGATATTATCAAATTGTAAATACAGTAAGAACAGGAAGTAAATATATGAAAAGAGATCCTTATAAAACCCGTGTGGTCATAACAGGACTGGGCACGATCAATCCCCTGGGGAACAATGTAAAAGAATTCTGGGACAACCTTGTGAAAGGAAAGTCCGGAGTGCGTACGGCTCAGCATACGGACCTGAGTAAATACCATATCAAGCTCG
>JAHITG010000121.1 GCA_018817865.1 Spirochaetota bacterium | reverse complement strand
TTCTTTAATTTCATCAATCCTCTGATGATAAAACCTCTAAATAAAAATTCCCAGCCAATATAATACAATAAATAAAAAAATTCCACTAAAAAAAATAATTTATAATTCCGTGCCATTCCTTTGAAGAGGGGGTATTCTTCCGCCATTTCAGAAGAACCGGCAGAGAGCCAGATCAGAAGAGCCAGTACCGGCAGAACGACAAGAATAAATTTCCACCCGGCTGCTCTGTTATTAAAATTCAAGCCGTATTCTTTAAGGTCCTCTTTAAAGACCAGCTTCAGTATTGACATCGGGATCATCCCAAAGAATACAAAGATCAGAAAATAATGAAGCAATACAGCACACAGCGGACTGCAAAAAGAAGAGAGCCTGGCCGGCTGTAAAAAAACAGGATAAAGCCCTGTTATTACTAATGTATAAAATAAAATAAAATTTTCTTTATTTAGATATTTCTTCATAATTGAAATCTTTTAAATACAGTTTTTTCTTCTGCCCGTAAAGAATATACCGTGTAAAATTGCTCAAGCCGAAAAAACTGTCCACATTATTTAAAAGGACCTTATGCCTTCCCGTTAAAAAATCCAAATAAACAATATCATTCAGGTCACGATGATCCAGTTTTTTATTTTCATCTATGTCAAAAAGTTTACCGTACAGTAAAAAGCCGTCATCGAAGAACCGGTCTATCTTCATGATCCTCTTTTCCTTAATGTTCTCAAAAACATCCGTCAGTATCACATTTTCCTGAACATCAAGGATATTGATCGAATTCGGATTAGAATTCTGGACATAAGCGATGTACCTTTCCGAATAAGAAGGAAGAAACATATCAAAAGGAGTGTCCGTATTAAAATTTTTATGGATCTGAGTATACAGATCATGCAGGATCAGTTCCTTCTCCTTTTTACAGATCAGATAGACCCCGGTCCTGGATACCTTAATATCATCGATATCTTTTAAAAGCACTTCATCCATATCCTCGGTCAGGTCTTTTATCAGGACTTCATGCTTATCCGTAAGGATCAGAAGTTTTTTATTGTTGGGCGAGATCAGTATCTTTAAAACTTTATTAATTGGCTGGCTAAGAGATATCTTTTTAAACTGATTATTCTTTATATTGATAGAGATCACATTAGTCCTTGCCCGGTCAAAAAAGAGGCAATGATCCTTATCATAAAAGGTACAATCATCGACCTGTACAGTCTCAAGGTCATAAATATTCTTTTCTTCATATAGTATAAATTTATAAACTTCTTCTTTACCATCATATCTTAAGATATAATGGTAAAATCCGTTCAATATAAAAATATTCAGTTCCCCGTTCTTTCTTATACTTAAAAAATATCTTTCTCCCCGATCAAATTCGGCTTTTGATATACTGTTAAAGTTTATATTATCTATCTTTTCGTATCGTTTCTCTCCACTTATAAATATCCCGGCTTCTTTTTCATCCGCAATAAAGATGTATTTCCCCTTGGAAGCAGATGTAAAGTAGGCAAGGCCGAAAAGGCCCTCGAATTTATACGGTTTTGTTAATTTCTTATGAATGACCGGATCAGAAAACAAATGGTACTTCAGATTTTTCTTATAGTAAAAAGGGACCAGCAGGTCATTCTCTCCAAACAGCTGATTGTAGGAAGTGACAAGGCACCTGGAATAATGATTAAAGGACTCCATCACAACAGCGATCCCTTTTATTTTATTAATATCTTTGTTATCTACAATAAAGAAGATATCTCCCTTTTGGACATCAAAATACCTTCCGATATTAGCATTCAAATAGAGCCCTTCTCTCTTTAATATTACTCCTTTTAAAGGAAGAAACATTTTAAGGTCCTTTAAAAATTTATCTGTGAGCTCTTCTGCCTCTTTTCTTGAATGAACGGAATATTTAAAGGCTGTACCGGGTTTATCTCCGAGTGCCGCTTCAAGTTCAAATTCTGATTCCGATCGAATATTTTTGATCTTGAATTGGATCCTCACATCACTGATCGCTTTATCATTAACGATCTTGTAATAATTGATCTGATTAAATCCATAGACAAGATCACCCCGGATCGTTTCCCACAAAGCAGTATGCTCTTTCGGGACAGCTGCAGAAGAAATAAAAATATTATAGGTTGTGGAGAATTCTTCAGCGAACAGGGGGAGACTGCATAATAAAACAAGAGAGATGCCTAATAATAATGATCTCCTGAAAATGACTCTCCTCCTTTAAAGCCCGGATTATTTACAGCCGTGCGCTTTTTTCAATAATATTATAAAAACTTTTAAAGTCAACTAAAAAAGGAGTACCACCCTTAGAGATTACCCCTCTGTCATTCCCGCGCAGTCCCGAACGAAGTGAGGGACGGAAGCGGGAATCCATTTTTAATAAACTATAATAATTACACACACTCTCCTTGACTTAGGATAGAATTAAAATATATTGAATACTATTATGAATATACCAGATCAAAAGATCATTACAAAATCCCTTTATATACTGCAGATGATTATTACCGTCCCTTTCCTCTTCTTCAGCATCTGGGCGATCACCTTTTCTGCTCCTTTCCTTTTTCTGATCATGCTGGCAATGACCTTTTTACTCTTCCCGATCAATAATACCAACATTACTTTAAAGAGGATCAAAGTTATAATGATAATCATACTTCTGATCACTTCCGTTATCGGATACAGGCTACCTTTTAAAGAGATAAATGGAAAGATCAGATCTTTGCATAAAAAATTAATGGAGACCGGATCACCGGACCAGTTCACGATCAAGGATAAATTCAATATCTGGGGTTTGAACCTGGCAATGGGAACAGTTGCTGTTTTTATATATCCTGAAGCTGCTGTAGAAACGATCCTTTTGATCCTTCCCAATAAAAAAAACAGTATAAGGATATTCAGATCTGATTTTCCATTAAAGTCCCTGAAGGTCCGGAAGGAACTGCAAAAAATAAAACAAGCGATACGTTCATTTAAAAAGAAGAAGATCGTCCGATTTGATCCCGTTATGATCGCCTGGAAGACCCATTCCTATTCCCCTTTTGCATCGGATGAAGCACGAGCAGCACTGGCACTCAATGCAACCCGGATGCAGGCTACTGCAATTAAAGAGGAAACGAGATGGCGAATTGATATCAGTTGTACTGTCCGTGTTGCCTATCCTCCGCGGTCCTATGTGGCCCTGATAAAAGATCCCGAACTGATGATCGAAGAAGGGCTCTTTTGGGTACTGCAGGAAGAAGGATTGCTCTTTCCCTACACGGCTGTATGGAAATTTACGGTCTATGAACCGCTTATGTTTTGACTTTTTATCTTTTCTTTTTTTTTATCAGGCTGTCGCCGTATATCATAACGGCCAATCCGAAAAGGATCAAAGGTAATGCATACCATAATAACGGCACGACAGATTCATGAGCGATAAAAAGCCCTATAAAGACGGCGATCACCGGATTGACCAGGGCATTACTGACAATCTTAATGGCTGG
>JAHITG010000120.1 GCA_018817865.1 Spirochaetota bacterium | reverse complement strand
CTTGAAAACAAAAGGAAATAGAGTATTATCAAATTTTATGAATCAGATCAAAAAGATTTTAGTTGTTATAAACGGAACTGAACAGTCCTATATAGCTTCTCTTTATGCTGTATACCTGGCCATACTGATGAAGTGTGAATTGATCGGTATGTATGTTATAAATGAGAAAGCTTTAAATGACCTTTTAAAAGTAAAAATATTTATCGATGAAGAGAAGGTCGATTATGAAAAAGATATGGAAAAAGATGCTGACAGATACCTGGCTCAATTTGAGCAGACAGCCGGTAAAAAAAATCTTTCATTAAAAAAGGTTATTAAAAAGGGTTCTATTCATGAAGAAGTTGTTAAATATGTAAAAGAAGAAGATCTTGATCTGGTCGTTATCGGGGAGCTGAAAAAGATCGTAAGTGTAAAGGATGTGGCTTACGATGAAATGGAAAGGATATTAAGAGTTGCAAAGGTCCCTGTGCTGGTGGTAAAAGGTAAAGAAAAGATCGAGATGCTGTATCAGAATATATAATCAGGATTTTCATTAGCCGAGCTAACGGATGGGAGGAGAGACAAATGAGTTTGATAGATATTACTGAAAAAAACTGTATAAAAGTTGATCTGGAGTCCCTTGATAAAGAGGGTGTAATTGAGGAGCTGGTTGATCTTCTGGTAAATGCCGGTAAGATCAAGGATAAACAGAAAGCAATAGATGATATAATGGAGAGGGAAAAAAAGGGAAGTACGGGACTTGAAAAAGGTATAGCAGTACCTCATGCAAAAACAGAAGCTGTTGATAAGTTATCATTGGCTTTTGGGATCTCAAAAGATGGGGTTGATTTTAATGCCATGGATGGAGAGTATTCTTATTTGATCCTTCTTCTTCTTGCTCCTCCCGGTGCATCAGGACCGCACGTGGAGGCACTGGCTTCTATTGCAAGGTTTTTAACTCCGCCTGTGATCAGGGAAAAATTAAAAAATGTTAAATCATCGGATGATATAATCAATATTATTATAGAGTATGAAAATAGTTAAAAATAAAAATATTACAAATCCGGACCTTTTACCGGATGATAAAGAAGAGGTCACTTTAAGGCCCAGGGTTCTAAAGGATTTTGTGGGTCAGGAAAAATTAAAAGAGAATCTCTCGATTTTTATCAAAGCAACGAAAAAGAGGAAGGAAGCATTAGATCACATTCTGCTTTATGGCCCACCGGGTTTAGGAAAAACCACTTTAGCTTATATTATTGCTAATGAATTGAATGTGAATATAAAAAGCACATCTGCTCCTGCAATTGAAAAGGCCGGAGACCTGGCAGCTATTCTAACCAATCTTTCAGCTTATGATGTACTGTTTATAGATGAGATCCATCGTCTTCATCCGGCTGTGGAAGAGATCCTCTATCCTGCAATTGAAGATTTTAAAATTGATATTATGATCGGACAAGGGCCTTCAGCACGCAGTGTTAAGCTTAACCTTCAGCCATTTACTTTAATAGGAGCTACTACACGAGCAGGATTGATAACGTCTCCTCTTCGGAGCCGTTTTGGTATTGTGCATCGGCTTGATTTTTATTCCAATATCGATCTGGAACACATTGTACGGCGTACAGCAGGAATTTTTAATTGCCGGATCGACTCTGAGAGTGCTGCTGGGATATCATGCCGCAGCAGGGGAACTCCGAGGATCGTGAACAGGCTGGTAAAAAGGATACGGGACTGGGCTCAGGTGGAAGGAAAAGGAGTCATTGATATTGATATTACCAATCATGCTTTAAAAAAGATGGATGTGGATGAACTGGGGCTGGATGATATGGATAGAAAACTGCTGGCTACTATTATTGAAAAGTTCAATGGTGGTCCGGTTGGCCTGGATACGATCTCTGTTTCAATTGGAGAAGACAGCGGGACGATCGAAGATGTATACGAACCTTTTTTAATACAGACCGGATTTATACAGAGGACATCCAGGGGCAGAGTAGCGACAAAGTTGGCTTATGAGCATATCGATGTTGCCTACCAGAAGAACGACCAAATTAAGTTATTGTAAGAATTGCCACAGAATGGCACAGAATTTCACAGAAATTTTTATAAAAATTATGATTTTTTTTATTCAGTGTTTTTCTGTGCAGTTCCGTGTATTTCCGTGGCTACAAAATTACTCTACTGTGACGCTTTTGGCAAGGTTGCGGGGCTGGTCCACATCACACCCGCGTTTGACTGCTATGTAATAAGCCAGAAGCTGTAAAGGGATAACATTTAATAGAGGTGACAGAATATCTATTGTTTTTGGAAGATAGATCACTTCATCAGAATAGTTCTTGATCTCAGTATCTCCTTCCGTGGCAATGGAAATAATGATCCCTTTTCTTGCTTTCACTTCCTGAATGTTGCTGATCATCTTCGGGTATATATCCTCTTTGGTGGCGATGCAGACAACAGGGACATTCTCATCAATTAAAGCAATGGGTCCATGCTTGAATTCTCCGGCTTGATAGCCTGTGGCATGGATATAGGAGATCTCTTTCAATTTAAGTGCTCCTTCAAAAGCCGTAGGAAAGTTGTAGCTTCTTCCCAGGAATATCACATTGTTTGCGTTAGAGTATTTTTCAGCGATCTTTTTTATCTTATCTTTTTTATCCAGTATGCTTTTTATCTTATCCGGTAATAATGTTAATTCTTTAAGGTAATTTCCTATCTTTTCTTCATCCAGTGTCCATTTTAACCTTCCAAAATAGATCGCAAACAATAAGAGGGAGACTAACTGGGCAATATATGCTTTTGTTGAAGCTACGCCGATCTCAGGCCCTGCCATGATATCCAGGATCGCATCGGATTCTCTTCCAATTGTTGATTCAATATTATTACAGATGCTCAAGACTTTTATAAATTTGCTCTTTGCTTCGCGGATGCCGGCCAGGGTATCTGCTGTTTCTCCTGACTGCGAAATAGCAATAAGCAGTGTGTCGCCTTCGATCACCGGATTCCTGTACCGGAATTCGGATGAGATATCCACTTCCGTATGGATCCGTGCAAACTCTTCTATGAAGAATTTTCCTACCAGCCCGGCGTGCCAGGATGTTCCTGCTGCCTGGATGATCACCCTGGAGACCTTTGCAAGATACTCTTTATTCAGATCCCGCAGATGAGTGAAAAGGATGTCGTTGCCTTTTAAACGTTTACTGATAATATTATTAATAATATCAGGCTGTTCCATGATCTCCTTCAGCATGTAATGGTCATAACCTGATTTCCCGATTCCTCTGTCTTCGATCTTGATATGTTTTTCATCCCGTTTGATCTTGTTTCCTTTTGAATCAAGGAATTTAATATCATTCTTTGTGATAATGGCAACATCTCCGTCTTCCATATAATAGACGCTTTTTGTGAGGT
The DNA here is from genome assembly GCA_018817865.1 of Spirochaetota bacterium. Lineage (GTDB taxonomy): Bacteria > Spirochaetota > JAHITG01 > JAHITG01 > JAHITG01 > JAHITG01. The sequence continues at coordinate 1,547 of JAHITG010000120.1, read as the reverse complement.
TATAAAGGGCTGGAATATCTGATGCGATAAAATTTTCGTTTTTCCCTTTTCCGATGATCAGGGGGGAGCCGAAACGGACAGTAATGATCTTGTCAGGATGAAATTCGCTGATGATACCCAAAGCATAACTTCCTTCAAGCCGGTCAATGACTTTTATGACTGCCTCCTCAAGATTTCCTTTGTAATATTTTGCTAAAAGATGCGGAATAACTTCTGTATCTGTTTCGGTGTTGAAATAATACCCTTCCTTGATCAGTTCTTCTTTTAACAAAGCATAATTTTCAATGATGCCGTTATGGACCACGGCAAACTTTTTTTTATTATCAAAATGGGGGTGTGCGTTTTCAAGATTCGGTTCTCCGTGTGTAGCCCATCGCGTGTGGCCGATCCCGATATTAGCCGTAACAGGATATTCTCTTAAATACTCGTTTAATATTTTTAATTTCCCTGCTCTTTTACGGATCTCCAGTTCCCCGTTCTCAATAACAGCGATACCGGCGCTGTCATATCCCCGGTACTCCAGACGTTCCAGCCCCACCAGTAATACAGAATCAGCTGCTTTTTCTCCAATATATCCTACTATTCCACACATAATTTTCCTCTTGTTTTACTGCTGCGTAAAGAACTTTTTTAATTCCGCGTGTGCTTTATTTAAAATTCCTCTGGTCTTTGCTTCAATGACCAGCCTTACAATTGGCTCGGTATTTGACAGCCGTATATGGAACCAGTGGTCTTTAAAGTCGATCTTGATGCCGTCTCTTTCATCAGTTTTTCCCGAACGATATGTTTTTTTAATATTGTTCAGTACTTTTTTAATATTAACATTTTCTATATTGAATTTTGTTTTAAACATGGTATAGGCTGGGATCTTATTTAACAGGGATGAGATCTTCTCTTCGGAATGCGCCATGTAATCAAGGATAAGTGCAATACCGGTTAATGAATCCCGTCCGTTATTTACAAAGGGGAGGATCACTCCGCCATTGCCTTCCCCGGCGATTACGCTTTTAGTGCTTAATGCTTTTGCCGCCACATTTGCTTCCCCTACCGGTGTACGGAAGACCTTTGCGTTGAATATTTTTGCTACATCATCGATCATTCTGCTGGTAGAGAGGTTGACAACAACAGATCTGTTGTATTTTTTAAATTTGGATGTTTTATCATATATCGAGAGGATGTAATAGACGGCCAGCGCAAGGGTATGTTCTTCACTTAGAAAATTTCCCTTTTCATCAAATACAGCCAGCCTGTCCGCATCACTGTCCTGGGCAAATCCTACATCCAGCTTTCTTTTTTTCATGAATCGGGTCATCTCTTTTAAATTTGCGGCATTTGGTTCGGGTCTATGGGGGAATTTGCCATCCGGTGTAATATAGAGTCCATTTATTTCACAGCCGAGCATCTTTAAAAGCTTTGGTGTAATATGTGATCCTGATGCATTACAGCTGTCCAGGGCTACTTTGAATCGTTTTTTTAAGATCTTTTCTTTAAAGCTTATACTTTTGAGGACTCGATCAAGATGTTTGTCTGCCAGAGAAGGAGCCTTT
>JAHITG010000119.1 GCA_018817865.1 Spirochaetota bacterium | reverse complement strand
CTCATATTCAACTTCGTTTAACGCAAAGTATTACAATGATACAGTATAAGATCCATGAATTAAAAAATAAGAGAGCCGTTCCTTCTACTGAAGAGGATAACATCCTGATCCGCAGGATCAATAAATACACGGAAAAGCTTTTTGAATTAAAGAAGAGACTCATGCGTCATCTTGAAAATTTTGACATACGATCTGCAGCTATTTTATTGAACTCTAATATAAATGAAGTATATTACAGATTGAACAGGATCAAAGAGGATCTTTACCGAAAATTGAAAGATAAATTATTTTAATGCACATTACAAGGAGCCCTTTATGAAACATATTATTAAAGAGAAGGAAGAGATAATCGATGAGGTCTTAAAAAATTATTTCAAGCCTGATAATAAAAAAAAGCCGCGGGAATGCGTATCCTTCGATCCCGGTCAAATGGGAGCCTATCTTGAGCAAAAATTGCCTGAAAGCCAAAAGCATAAATATGAAAAGCATTTATTTAATTGCTCTTATTGTCTGGATATTTTTAATAATATTTCCAGCCAGATCAATACCCTCTATAAGGCTAAAGTAAAACATATCAGTCAGGAGTTATTAACTGAAGCACTTGAGTCAGTAGAAAGGGAATACCGTAAAAACAGAAGTGATCCCGATGTCAGCAATATTATTTTTAAGATCAGAGACAAAGGACTGGAACTGCTTGAGGCTGTTAGTTTCAATTCATTCAGACCTGTACTGCTGCCCATAGTAAAGGGCGAAGGCAAGAGGGAACTTTTAAAGGAGATCATCTGCGAAGGAGAATTTAATAACAACCTCTACACGATCTCTATACGGCATTTTACAAATGACTCATGTACTGTACAGATCGGCTTTTCTGATCCGCTTTACAGTACGATAAAAGACGAAAGACTGGAAATATCATCCGGGACCGGCGTGATAAGCAGAAATATTGAAAAGATCATGGATCTATCCGACATGACAAAAGGCTTTTATACGGTACGGATCAAGGGTGCGGTCCTCTTAAAAATAGGTATAAAAAAATGAAGAAGATCAAGATAAAAATCATCAGATCAGAGAATGTATTTTTCGGTGAAATTCTTCGGTTTAAAAAAGATGATATCCTGATCAATACAGTCCGTTCGATCAGAGAATATGTGGAATATCCTGAAGCCGCTGCAATAATACCTGTAATGAAAGATGGAAGAATAATTATGGTGGAACAGTACAGATATGCGAATAAATGCTTTTCTCTGGAAATACCTGCCGGGAAGAAAGACCAGAAAGAAAGTATAAAACAATGTGCAAAGAGAGAACTTGAAGAGGAGACAGGATACAAGGCAAAAAAAATAAAAAAATTGATACAATATTTTCCGGCTATCTCATACAGTACAGAAGTACTCCATATATTTCTGGCAAAAGATCTGCAGAAAGGAAAGTTCAATCCTGATAAAGATGAATTTATTGCGATCCGTATTTTATCAATGAAAGAAATACTTCAATTGATCACTGATAATATTATCAAAGACAGCAAAACAATTCTTTCTATTTTATACTATGCATCCTTTTACTCACAGGATTTTTAGTTGACATTTAAAGTCATCGAATTATATTGTATTCAATAATATTCCGGAGATGATATGGATCACAATGAACTACGAGCCCTGTTTTTAGGATTTTTCGAAAAGAAAAAACATAAAAGTGTCACTTCTTCACCTGTTATCCCCTACCAGGATCCCACTTTAATGTTCACCAATGCCGGGATGAATCAGTTTAAGGAGGTTCTGGCCGGAAATGAAACAAGAAGTTATAACCGCGCCGCGTCCGTACAAAAATGTATCAGGGTCAGCGGTAAACATAATGATTTCGAGATCGTCGGTTTTGACGGCTCCCACCATACTTTTTTCGAGATGCTGGGTAACTGGTCTTTTGGGGATTATTATAAAAAGGAAGCCATAGAATGGGCATGGGAATTTCTCACCGGTGATCTGAAACTCGATAAAAAGAAACTGGCAGTATCGATCTACAAAGGTGATGAAGAATCATATGATATCTGGAAAAATGTGATCAAGATCCCGAAAGAGAGGATCGTTCGTCTCGGTGATATAGAAAATGGTGATGAAGAGAATTTCTGGAGCATGGGAGACACGGGACCCTGCGGTTTCTGCACCGAGATCCATTATAATGAATCCGGCAAGGAAGATAAGCATATCTCGAATGAGATCCTTGAAAAAAATTATGTGGAATTATGGAATCTTGTATTCATGGAATTTTACCGGGATGCGAACGGGAAACTGACACCGCTGAAAAATAAAAATGTAGATACGGGAATGGGATTTGAAAGGTTGTATGCAATTATTCAGAACAAAAGGTCCAATTATCATACTGATCTTTTCACCCCCTTGATGGACCAGCTTGAAAAATTATCAGGAAAAAAATACGGATCGCTTGAGACCTCTTTCCAGGTCATAGCTGACCATATACGTGCTCTGACATTTGCTATCGGGGATGGCGGTCATTTTTCAAATGAAGGCAGAGGTTATGTGTTACGAAAGATATTACGAAGGGCATCACGCCATTCAAAGAAGATCGGAATTGAAAAACCGGTCCTTTATCAGCTTGTAGATACGGTGATCAAGACGATGGGGAAATTTTATACGGACCTTGAGCCGAAGAAAGAAAATATAAAAAAATTTATACGCATTGAAGAAGAAAAATTTCTTACTACCCTGGACAAAGGTCTGGATCAGCTGGCCGGTATTATAAAAAAAATAAAAAAAT
>JAHITG010000118.1 GCA_018817865.1 Spirochaetota bacterium | reverse complement strand
GTACGATCTCCAGGTCAAAAGAGAAATCGGAACCCAGTATTTTCTTTCCCAGGAATCCTTCTTCGTGAGCCTGTTTAATTGCATTTTCCAGGCGTTTTATCGCAAGCGGGTATTCTGCCCTGATGTAGATGATACCCTTGTCAGCCCCGACAGCATATCCTCCTATCAACATACCTTCGATGATCGTGTGGGGATCCCCTTCAATGGCACTCCGGTCCATAAAAGCCCCGGGGTCACCTTCATCCGCATTGCAGATGACATATTTTTGGGCATTATCCTGCTGCGCGGTGAAATTCCATTTCAGATGGGTCAGGAACCCGGCCCCGCCTCTGCCGCGCAGTCCTGAGATCTTTATTTTTTCTATTACTTCCTTGCCCGAATGATCGGTCAGGACATGGGCCAGTGCTTCGTATCCCCGCAAGGCCAGATAGTCATCAATTGACTCGGGATTAATGATCCCGCAGTTCCGAAGGGCGATCCGCATCTGTTTGCCGAAATACTCCACATCACCGAATATCCGGAAGAATCTGTTGTAAAGGTGATCTTCTTCTATGATCAACTCGGCGATCGGCCGGTTTTTTATGATATGCTCGGTGATGATCTTCGGAATATCTTTCTTTTTGACACGGCCGTAGATAATATACCCCGGATTAACAATTAAGACAGGGCCTTTATCGCACATGCCGAGACATCCGGAAAGCTTGATGCTGACCCGGTCAGTCAAGTTATGTTTTATGAGTTCCTTCTCGATCTCCTGTTTGATCACTTTGGAATTCTTTTGGATACAGGAAGTTCCGTCACATAAAATTAATTTATATATCTTTTTCATAATATCATTCCCCGGGCTTTTATTTTAAAGTCCATTCCTCGATGACTTTTCCGTTTTTTATATGCTCCCGTATGATCTCTCTTGCTTTTTCCCTGTTCACTTTGGCATATTTTACCGGTACTTTATTATGTTCGATCACTTCCACGGTCGGTTCCATGTTGCATCGTCCTGCGCACCCTTTCTGGCTAAGATAAATATTAACCGTTCCGCTTTTAACGGCTTTCTGAAATTCATCCATAACTTCCAGCGACCCGGCTGCGATCTCACAAGTGGCCATCCCCACATAGACCCTGACAGGGGCCAGATATCCTCTGTTTATGATCTTATTGATCGATTCCGCTCTTTTTCTTTTAATAACATCCATCGGTGTCGGCATATTATTACTCCTTGTTTAAAGTAAAAATAAAAGAATTACCCTCTTTTTCAGAATACATGGTAATCGTCCCGTTATGGTTTGTAATGATCTCTTTTGTAATAAAAAGGCCCAATCCCGTACCTTTTATTTTTTCTTGCGATGCCTGTTTTAACCTGGAAAATTTTCTGAACAATCCGGCCTTATCCTCATCTCTAATGGGTTCACCGTCATTATAGACAGTGACGGAAATATTTTTATGATTGGTTTCAGCATCCAGAAGTATCCTGCCATGAGTTTTGCCGTATTTAATGGCATTCGACAGGAGATTACTGGCAACGATCTGAAGCAGGTCTTTATCAGCGATCACATGCTGACCGGGTTTTATTCTATTGATCAGCTTCATCTCTTTATTTTCAATTTCCCTTCTGTAAGAATCTACAGCATTATCAAAAATATCTTCTCTCAATAAAAGGTCTTCTTTTCTTATGCGCAGTTCGTTTTTCTCGATCCGGCTCAGGTTCAGGAAATTTTTTACTGTTGATGTGAAATAATCCAGGTTGTTTGTGACAGAGTCAAGTGCTTTCCTCTGTTTAAAATTGATCATTCCCAGGTATCCGTCTCTGACCATATAGGCATTCAATGTTGTGGAGGAGAGGATATTATTTAATTCATGGGATACGAAGCCGATCAGATCAAGATAGGTCTTGTTCATTGCGCTTAATTTATTGTTGGCTGTCTTTAAACTTTTATTCCGGTGCTCGATCTTTACGGCCATCCTGTTGAATGCTTCGGAAACCCTGTTGAATTCTTTGATATTAAAATCAGGGT
>JAHITG010000002.1 GCA_018817865.1 Spirochaetota bacterium | reverse complement strand
GGTGGGGTGTGTCCAGCAGGACCTTCATCTCTTCATACACCTCGATCGTTTTGACCTTTTTATCTTTTTTCAGCCTGCCAAGCAGTGAAGCGATCCCTTCTAAGTTTCCCGCATAAAAAGAAGTAAAAGCAACGCTCTCCCCTTTATCCTTGGCCATGTCGATCCCGTCATTCCAGTCTCCCCCTTCCAGCAGGATGTTATTGTGATCACCCACATTGAAGAAGGGGATAAGGTTCTGGATAAGAATGTGCTCCAGAACACTACCCATGTATATTTTTCCTGAGCTTGTACGTAATTCGTTTTTTTGTCCTTCTTTCCAGTTCCAGTCCTTTTCCGCTGCCCTCTTGATCTGGAAATCCCTGAAGTATTTTACATTTGAAAAAAGAATATCAAGATCACCGCTCTGATCGATATAGAGTGCGGTCGTATAGAAAGGCCAGACACCATGGTCCATCCAGACCCGGGCAATGTTGTTCCTGTCGCCGATGAATTCACCCGGTTTTTTACCGATGATAGTAGCATTGCTACCGTCAATACGGATCCCGGCAAAATTATTAAGGAGCATCTCTTTTGCATCCTGTGGATCAACAAGAATAATGGCCAGCAGGTCCTGCCACAGGTCCCGCCATCCCCTTCCGCCTTTTCCATAATCAAAATCCGGTAAAAAGGAGTTTCCTGCTATCTTGCGCATTAATGGCTGGACAGAGACCCATTTTATCCAGGAGTTGAATTTTTTATCTGAGAGCGTGAATTGGATCCTCTTTGAATAATCGAGCCAGAATTTTTTTGTCTCTTCCAGGCTTTTCATACATTTTGCTGTTGTGCTGAATTTATTGTTCCATTTCTGAATTTCATCTGTATTTTCCGTGATCCCCAGTAATATGATGAATTCAGCTGATCTCCCCGGTAAAAGATCTACAGGAGCAAAGGCAATACCGGCAGCTGCTTCCGTACCCTGTTCGAATTTTTTAACGGGTTTCCTGTTCTGAAAGACTGCCTCAGGATGGAGGAAGTCTCCTGATTCACCGATATAATCAGTTACAGTAGGGAAGAATCCTTTTGGGAGCCTCCCTTTTCCGGTAAACCCTCCTGTATAATAGGAAGTACGGTTCACACTATGTCCGCTTTCATTATGGAGCAGGGTTGGTGTAACGATAATACCATTTTTTGTCAGCCTTGTTCTGTTGAGCATGGAAGTGACATTCCTGTGGTCCCTCAAGTTCTCGGCACTCCGGCAGAAGAGGGGCATTCCGAAAAAAGGGTCTATCTTCATGGTGTTTTTAGAAAGGTTGGTAAGGGTCACCAGCATTAATTCACAAGTTTCCCCTGAGGACGGAACAAAGTTTAATATATCTGATCTGATCTTCAATCTATTATTTATTCTGGTTACTTTATGATAGAGTAATCCTGCTTCAAGAAGAACATCATCTTTATTTTTCTTCCATGACCGGCTCTGCATGCCGGTTGCAGACCAGATGTGGGTATTATTGATCCTGGCCCAGAAATTACGGCCGGACCCGGTCAGATACAGGTCTTCCACGGAGACGGGGATTGTAAGAAATGAGTCCTGGCCGGTCTTTATATCCCCTTTCAGATCAGGAGTGATGGATGAAACTAAACCTGAGCTGTTCATCAGAGGGAAGTAGAGCCGTTTAAATTGATCGGGATTTTTTAAAGTAAAGGTCCCTTTATTATCAATGAATTTAATATTGAACTTTTCTTCCATTTATTGATCCTTAACGGTACATTTTGTCCCATTATATTAATAATAAATTTTTCAGAAGGCAAGATTTATTTAAGATTCTTAAGACAATCTGTTTGTCATGTTCAATATAAAATTATATAGATAATAGAATGGGTGAGTTTTAATTTTATAAATAAAGATCACAAAAAAAGCCTCCTGTAAATCATCTTTAATTCACAGGAGACTAGTATTTATTTTATTGATCTTTGATTTATATCATACTTTCATCAGGTCCTCTGGTCACTTCAAATATACCGTTTGAAATTATCTGGTTTGATGTTATGGCATCATAGTTAGTCAGGACAGCTGAAAAGGTTCCCTTTATTCTTCCACCTACAGGGCAGTAATCAGTAATGGTAATTGTACAATGTATACTTCCAAAATGTTGCATATAACTATTTATATACATAACTGATGCATGACTTTTTTCTGTAAATGTGCCTGTTATTTTTCCCGGGAACGTAAGACTGATTGTAGTAAAACTGATTAAGTCAGTTTTATATGCTCTCAAGAATGTCGTGTTGCAGGATGGATCATAATGTGCTTTAATTTCGTCAGAGTAGTCTTTTGATTTGTTATTCAGATCAAATATAAATGTTGGATTTGCTGGAGTTGATCCCGAAGGGGGGCCTTCTCCATACAGGACCGGTGAAAGAGGGCTCTCCTTTTTGTCCTGTGAACAGCTTGTACTAAGAATGGCTATAGAAACGGCTAATATCAATCCAATAATTTGTTTTGACTTTTTCATAGCAATTACCTCCTTTGATTTTAAAAACCTTTTCCTATAAGGTTTGGTTTGTTTTTATTAATTTGATCGAATGGAAGATTTCCCTGTTTGAATATTAAGACGATACCTAATGGAAAAACGGCCAAAAAAAAGTAAGTATGATTTTTTATCATGCTTACTTTAAGTGTTTTATTTATTTGTTGGGGGTATTAAAACTCTAAGTCTGTTTCATGAAAGGACCCTTTCACAGAAGATTCTGATCTTTTCCAGCAGTTGAAAGGCTGTTTCATCGGTAAGGTCCATATCATCCTCTTTTTCCTCTTTTGCTTCATATCGGAAGATGATCCCTGTTATTCTGTCCGCATCAATAAAGAAAGAGACGGATTCATTGATCACATAAGAGCTCTCCATGCCTCCTCCAGATAGATAAATGATCAGAAATTCAACTTGCGTTCTCTCCTCTTCCTGATCCCGGTTAAATGGAGTGATGGTTGTTTTAAAAGTGATCTCGGAAAGAGGGTCCAGTGCTGTTTTTTCTTCTGCTTTTATGTTGAGCTCTTCGGTTAAATTCAGGATATTGGTTACCATGTTGTTCTTAATTGATACATTCATTTGGGTTTTTTGAAATTCAATTTTTCTCCTGCTCCTGATTATAATAAATTGTATTATAAAAATCAATATTTTTTACAGGAGAATTTACATATTTATTGACAATATTTATTAATTTGCTATTATTGAACCAATCCTATAAGGGGGTGAAAAATGCCTGGAGAAAAAGAGATCGCTGTTGTTGAAGATTTTTATTCACACATTAATGTTGTTGCCCTGAAAGTAAAAGGCGTAATTAAAGTGGGTGACAAGCTCCACTTCAAAGGCCATACCACTGATTTTATTGAAGAAGTGAAGTCCATGCAGAAGGAACATAAGGATGTTGAAGAAGCGAAGAAAGGTGATGAGATCGGGCTCAAGACAGAGAACAGAGTAAGGAAACACGATAAAGTATACAAGGTAAAGGAATAACGGGAAGCATAGGGATTAGGGGATCTTCATTAGAATTGTAGCCGGATAAGATGAAACAGATAATACTAATAAGGACAAAACAGGTCAAGTATCTATATTACTATTTTCGTGACATCCTGAATATCATCCACCAGGTGGAATTTTAAATAACTTTTAATGGATTTGGGTATATCTTCCATATCTTTCTCATTTAATTTCGGCATAATGATGTTTTTGATCCCTGCTTCTTTTGCAGCCAGGACTTTCTCTTTTATACCCCCGATAGGAAGGATCTTACCTCTTAAAGTGATCTCCCCTGTCATGGAATAGTCGCTTTTTACTTTTTTATTTACCAGTAAAGAGTATAGGGCAGTGAAGATAGTGATCCCGGCGGATGGTCCGTCTTTTGGTGTGGCTCCTTCCGGAACATGGATATGAAAATCGGTCTTGTCAAAAGCGTTGAAATTGATCCCTAATTTCTGGTCATTCGATTTAATAAGGCTCAGAGCAATACTGGCTGACTCTTTCATTACTTCTCCCAGACTGCCGGTCAGCTGTAATAATCCCTTTCCCTTCATTTTACTGGCTTCAATAAAAAGGATGGACCCGCCAACGGATGTCCAAGCCATACCCGTTGCAATACCGGGCATCTTGATCCGTTCTGCTGTTTCGGAGAAGAATCGTTTGGGCCCTAAAAAAGCAGGAACATTCTCTTCATCTACTTTATGGGAATACTTTTTATTTTCCGCGATCTTTCTGGCGATCTTTCTGCAGATAGATCCAATTTCTCTTTCCAGGTTCCTTACTCCTGCTTCGCGGGTATAATCTTTTATCAGGCTTTTAAGTCCCGATGAAGTAAATTTGATCTTTTTATTCTCAATTCCATTCTCTTTTAACTGCCGGTCCACAAGATATTTTTTTGCAATATTGACCTTCTCCTCGAGTGTATATCCGGGAATACGCAGGATCTCCATTCTGTCCAGAAGGGCAGGGGGAATGGTGTCCAGAATATTGGCTGTTGTTATAAAAAATACTTTTGAAAGATCAAAAGGAATGTCCAGGTAGTGGTCCGTAAATTGATTGTTCTGCTGAGGGTCAAGGACTTCAAGCAGCGCAGATGCCGGGTCTCCCCTGAAATCCGCGCCTACTTTATCGATCTCGTCCAGCATAAAGATCGGATTATTGGAACCGGCATTCTTCATGCTTAAGATTATCCTTCCGGGTAAAGCTCCGACATAAGTTCTGCGGTGTCCCCTGATCTCTGCTTCATCCCTGATCCCTCCCAGGGAGATGCGTACGAATTTCCGGTTCATGGCTCTGGCTATGGATTGCCCCAGAGAGGTCTTTCCCACTCCCGGCGGTCCTACAAAGCAGAGGATCGGGCCTTTCATGTCTGATTTTAATTTACGTACGGAAAGATATTCAATGATCCTTTCTTTTACTTTTTCCAGGTCATAGTGGTCCGCATCCAGGACCTTCTCGACCCGCAGTATATCAAGGTTATCTTTTGTCTCTATCGACCACGGAAGATCAATAAGCCATTCGATGTATGTTCTGATGACCGTATACTCGGCAAACCCCGGCTGCATGTTATTCATACGGGTCAGTTCTTTCATCGCAACCTCTTCCACTTTCTCGGGCATATTAGCTGCTTTGATCTTTTTTTTCAGGTCATTGATCTCGCTGGTGACCTCATCGGATTCACCCAGCTCTTTTTTAATGGCTTCCATCTCCTGTCTCAGGTAGAATTCCCTCTGTTTTTTATCCAGGCCTGATTTTACCTGCGTCTGGATCTTGGATCCCAGCTCCAGTACATCCAGCTCCCTGCTTAAATGGTAGAGTATCTTTTCTATCCTTTTTTTTACATCCAGCATCTGAAGTAATTTCTGCCGTTCCTTTGTATCGATGTTCATGTTGGTAGCGATCATATCCGCCAGCTTACTGGGATCTTCGATATTGGAAACGATGATCTGCAATTCTTCTCCGATCTGAGGTATATGAGATGCGATCTTCTGAAATTCTTTTATAATGTTCCTTTTTAAAGCATCCAGTTCTCTTCCATGTTTCACGATATCGTCTTTTACCCGGATCTTTGCTTTTATATACGGATCTTCCGATAAAAACTCTTTTATTTCCGCTCTTGCCACTCCCTGTACCAGGATGCGTATATTACCGTTGGGTAATTTTATCATTCGGAGTATTTTACAGACACAGCCGAAATTGTATAATGTACTGGAATTATAAGGCCCGTTCTCTTTTTTCTGAGTGACCACACAGACAATACGATGACGCACCATTACCTCATCAATTAAATTAAGTGATTTCTGGTTCATAATAATAAGGGGTGCGATCTGGAAGGGAAAGAGGGTCAGTTTCTGAAGGGGGAGGATACCGATCTCTTCAGGGATCTTCTGCTTGAAATTTTCATCTGCTTTTTCCAGTTCATCGATCAATTTATTATCTTCCGGTTCATGAGCCAATTTAAAATCATCATCGGCCATATTATTCATCTCCTTGTATGCTGATCTCTATTTTTTGTTCGGTTTTTGTAAGGTCTCTGAAGGGAAGGTATATCAGGAGAAAACCATCTTTATAGGATGCATTTATCTTTTTTTCATCGATCCTTTTATTATCCGGATAATCCAGCCTGATATTTCTTTCAAAGTCACCATAGGAGATCTCGATCTGCTGGCAGGTGAGCTGGTCCGGTATGGAATAATCGTGGCGCACTCCCTTGATCTTAAGGCGGTTGTTTTCAAAGAGGATCTTGATGCTCTTCTGCTTCACCCCGGCTATCTCCGCTTTAATAATAATACCCTTTTCCGTACGGTACATATCAATGTTAGGTCTCCAGTGAGTTTCCGCGGCTATAAGATAAGGATTCTCGTTGGAAAAAAAATCGTAAAAGATCTGTTTTACCTCTTCATCCATCTGGGTAAACTCCATTAAAAATCGATTATAAGGTATCATAACCTTTCCTCCTTTCAGCATAAAAGAGATATGATATAAAGTATATAAGTATTATTAGATGTCAAATAAATAAGTCACCCGTTCCCTGTCTTTCAAGTATAAAAGTCTTGACAAAAAAATAGAATATTATAATATGTAATAACTTAAATTTTTCGGGAGGCTGCCTTTTGTTTGTAGAAAATATAAAATATATTCAGGATGCAGAGAAAAAAGCCGCGGATATATTAGAGACTTCAATGCAGGATGGTAAAAATCTGATCAAAAAAGCGGATGAAGAGAGAGCTAAGCTTGAACTGGACCTGAAGACCAGGCTCCAGCAGTATTATGACAATAAATTTGAAAAAGCTTCCAAAAAAGCTGAAGAAAAGATAAGTGAATTAAATGGTGAGAATGATAAATTGAAAGAAGCCATTCAAAAAGATGCTTTAAGTCTCCTTGATGAAACAACAGATTTTGTTTATCAAAAACTCCTGTTAATTTAGGTTAAAAAATATGTCGGTAACCAAAATGTTAAAACTCTCTTTACTGGGACATTCAGGCATTAAAGATGAGATCATAGGTGAGATCCATAAGGCCGGAATTGTCCAGATCAGTGAGATCGACAGAGAGGAGATGAAAAAATTCCATAACAGTGATGATGAAGGGGGCTCTATAAGAGAGTTCCGGGTGATCGATGAAAAGCTTCAGGAAATAGGGAAGATAAAGGAAGGGCTGGATTTTTCAATTAAATTCCTGACGAAATATAAACCCAGGAAAAAACTGCTGGATTCATTATCTTCGGATCAATTCATTTTTGAAAATGATTCCTATATTAAAACCGCTGAAGGATTCGATCACGGTATTTGCGAACAGGTAAAAATATTTTCAAACAGGATCACGGAACTGGAATCGATCTATAGTAATACGATCTCAAGGATAGAAGTGCTGGAACCGTGGAAGGGGCTTCAGATCAATATTTCTGATGTTTATAATGCTTCACCTCAGGTAGATGCACTTTTTGCATATATTGATATAAAAAGCTTTAAGGAATTCAGAGAAACGGTTGATACGATGGATTTTGTTCATCTGAGTATCATTCATTCGGAAGAAGAGATCCAATATTTTTCGATATTATATCTGAAAGAGAAGAGTGATAAAATCCAGGAATTATTAAAACGTTTCAGCCTTATCCAGATGGATTTCAGCGATATTAAAGAGAACATTGCCTCCACGATCAGAGAGTTTGAAAGTAAGGAGAAAGAGATCCAAAAGGAATTAAAGGATATTGATTCGGAACTGAAAAGAATAGCCCGTGATCATGATACAATGCTGATCTCACTGGACTACTGGACATCTTTATATAAAAAAGAAGAGATCAAAAAGAAATTTTTAGGTACACGGTCCAGTTTTCTGCTCAAAGGCTGGATTCGGAAGAATGACCTTGATAATCTGAATGCGATAAAGAAGAGATTCAAAGAAGTTGATATTGCCCTCGAACCCCCTTCTAAAAAGGACGAGCCTCCTGTGGCTCTTGAGAACAATCCTTTTAATTCACCGTTCGAAGTGGTGACAAAGCTGTTCGGCCTGCCTACAAAGAAAGAAGTGGATCCGACACCTCTTTTTGCTCCTTTTTTTGCTCTATTTTTCGGGATCTGTCTTACCGATGCGGGCTATGGGTTGGTCCTTATCATCCTGAGCCTCTTTATGCTTCGTAACAAATATCTTGGAACCGGGTCCAGAAATCTTCTGCGCCTTATCGCTATATCCGGTGTCTTTACCATGATCGTGGGAGCCCTGGCAGGAGGTTTTTTCGGGATCCAGTTTGAAAATCTGCCCGCTTCCTTTCAGGCTGTAACGCGCTTTAAAGAGAAACTGGCTGTATTAGACCCTCTGAAAAATCCTTTACGATTATTCGGTTTCGCGATAGGACTTGGCGTATTTCAGATCATAACAGGATTTATTATTAAATTCATTCTGCTGTTGAAGAACAGGGAATTCAGAAGTGCCGTGGTAGAGGCCCTTTCATGGCTTCTGATCATTCATGGGATACTACTTGCAGTACTTTTAAAAGTAAAATATTTCTGGGGATTGGCTATCCTGGGTGCGGGGATCATTGTTTTATTCACTTCTAAAAGCAAAAATCCGCTGGCTCGTATCGGTGCGGGGCTCTTCGGCCTCTATGATATTACAGGGATATTCGGTGATATTGTCTCTTATTCCCGTTTATTTGCTCTGGCGCTTGCCACGGGTGTGGTTGCCATGGTCATTAATATTATTGTGGGGATCATCTACGGCATGGTCGTGAATATTCCCGTGATAGGTGTACCGCTCGCGGTGATCGTTCTTGTTTTTATTCTTGTTTTTGGCCATCTTTTTAACATCGGTATCAATGCTTTGGGAGCATTTGTACATACTACCCGTCTTCAGTTCGTGGAATACTTTACAAAGTTTTATCAAAGCGGTGGAAAGGAGTTTTCTCCTTTTAAAGAGGATCTGGATTATGTCCGGATCAAAAAGACATAATTAAATATTATTAAGGAGGATAGATTATGACGATAGGTTTATTTTTTGTGCTTTTAGGGATCTTTTCCGCGGTTGTTCTTGCCGGTATCGGTTCCGCTATCGGTATAGGTATTGCCGCCCAGGTTGCAGAAGGTGTAATGACGGAGGATCCTAAAAATTTCGGGAAATACCTGATGCTTGTAGCTCTGCCGGGAACACAGGGGATCTATGGATTCGTTATCGGGTTTTTGATCATGGTAAAACTGGGAATTATTGCCGGGTCCATTCCGGATGTTTCTTTGAACCAGGGGCTTTTTGCCATGGCTGCTGCTCTCCCCATTGCTTTAGCCGGGCTCTTTTCCGCGATCCATCAGGGAAAGGTCTGCGCAGCAGGAATAGAGATGTCAGCAAAACAGCCGAATGAAGTAGGAAAAGCCCTGGTCATGGGGGTTTTTGTTGAACTGTATGCTGTTTTAGGATTTCTGATCTCTTTTTTCCTTGTCTGGTTCGGGATCAATTTTTAATAGTTTAAAAGGAAGGATTATGGCTGTAGAAGATATTATAAAGAAGATAATAAGCGATGCAGAAGAAAAGGCCGGGACCATACTGAAAGAGTATAAGGAACAGGCGGATAAACTTATTGCCGGGCAAAAACAGGAGCTGGAAAAAAAAGATACATCTGAAAAGAAGAGGATCGATCAGGAAGCAGAGGACCATTATAAAAGGCTTATTCAGATGGCAGAGCTTGAAATGCGTAAAAGCATCCTGGACCTGAAACAGAGATTGATCCTGGATGTTTTTACAAAAGTGGAAGAGAAGATCAGTTCCATGCCGAAAGAAGATTACCAGAAGTTTATCGAAAACAAGATCATGGATTATATTCAGACAGGATCCGAAGTGGTCATTATTTCAAAAAATGATAAAGAGAGGATCACCGGGGATTTTATTGATATGATCAATAAAAAATTAAAGGATAAACTTCATCAGGAAGGATCTCTTAAATTATCTAAAGAGACGGCACCTATTAAAGCAGGATTTATCCTGAAATCTGATAAGATCCAGTTTAACAGCTCTTTGGAATCCATGCTCAGAGAGCTGCGTGAAAAGAGTGAATCAGAGATCGTGAATAAGTTTTTCAAGGAGTAAAAGTTGTTCCATAAGGTTGTTTTTTCAAATGATGTACGGTTATCATATGCTGTGGGACGTGTGAGGGCATTGGAGATTCTGATGCTTCCTAAAGGGGAGTTTGAAAGATTCATTGATATGAATGACGGGCAGCTGGAAAAGATCCTCAGTGAGCACCGTTATTCATTTAATATCGGAGAGGATATTATAAATGACCAGGTCAAAAATTATAATACGATCTCAGGATTTTTGAAACCAGTCAGAGAATATCAAAATATAACACGACTGATCTTTTTAAAGAACGACATCTGGAATATTAAGAACTATTTAAAGAAGAGGATCCTGAAAAAGTCCGGTCAGGATAATGGCTATTCCTTAAAATTTGCAGCAGGAAATTTTGGGGAAGATGATATTATCCGGATCATTGAAAAAGGAAAGGTCGACATGATCGATCCGGATCGTAAAGAGCTTATAACGGAGAGCTTTAAAAAGATCCTGTCTGACCAGGATGGTGTCTGGACAGAACATTACCTGGACCAGTTGTATTGTGAGCTCTTTTATAAAGAACTTTGTCAATTACAGAATAGTTTTCTCACATTTTATTATAGAAATTATCTGGATCTTTTAAATATTGAAAATTTAATTCGCATGAAGTTAATGAATAGAAATATTAATAATTATGAAAAAGTATTTTTCAGGAACAGCTTTTTAAAATGGATCGATATGAAGGAGGTCTTTAATAAAAAGATCGATGAGATCCCTGAGCAATTTAAAGTAAAACCTTATTATGCTGTCATTAAAGAGGGTATTGAAGAGTGGCAGAATAGAGGGAATTTTAATCTGTTTGAATTGAAGAAGGATAATTATTTGCTGGAGATCCTGAAACTGTCCAAAGTTGCCGGTTTCGGGATCGAACCTTTAATGGGATACCTTTGGGGAAAGGATATGGAGCATAAGAACCTGCGGATCGTTGTCCAGGGTCGGAAACGCAGGTTGAAACAGGAGAAAATAAAAGAATTATTAAGGGAAACATATGTCTGATATTGCAATTGCAGGAAATTTACAGGAAGTCCTGCCGTTTAAGGCCATTGGTTTTCTTATATATCCTATAGATGAACTTGAAAAAGAAGACAAAAGAAGATCGATCATAAGAACTCTCCTATCTAATGATCATAAGATCGTTTTTATTACAGAAGAGTATTATAATGAGGTATCTGAGATCCTTGAATCATTAAAGCTATCCTTAAAAGATCGATTGCCGGTTATTATGCCTCTCACCAATGGTGTTGATTTTAAAGATACGGGAAGGCTTCAGCTGAAAAACCTGGTAGAAAGAGCCATAGGGATCGATATTTTTAAAGAACATTAAACTGAGGAGATATTTGGAGGAATAAATGAAGTCAGGAAAGATAATCAAAGTGGCCGGACCGCTGGTTATAGCCGAGAACATGGATTCTGCCAGGATGTATGATGTTGTTGAGGTCGGTGAACAGAAGCTGATCGGGGAAGTAGTGGAATTGAGAGCAGACAGGGCATCTATTCAGGTCTATGAAGAGACCGGCGGCTTGGGTGTGGGAGATCCGGTGAACACGACCGGTGAACCATTATCAGTAGATCTTGGCCCGGGGATCATTGAATCATTTTATGACGGTATTCAACGGCCTTTGCAAAAGTTGAAAGAGTCGGCGGGTGACTACCTTACCAGGGGGATCAAGGTCCTTTCTCTGGATGTTTCTAAAAAATGGAAGTTTAAACCAGACAAAAAGGAAGGGGAAGAAGTCTCCGAAGGTTCTATCCTGGGTCATGTAGATGAGACTGTTCTGGTAATACATAAAATACTGGTTCCTTTCGGGATAAAGGGGCATATTAAAGAGATCAAGTCGGGAGAGTTTACTGTAAATGATATTATAGCCGTGATCACGGATGAAAATAAAAAGGACCATCCTATTACTATGAAACAGCGATGGCCTGTCAGGAAGGGAAGGCCTTATAAAGAGAAAATGCCGCCTCATATTCCGCTTATAACCGGACAGAGGGTCATTGATGCCTTTTTCCCTGTTGCCAAGGGAGGCACGGCCTGTGCGCCCGGGCCATTCGGGAGCGGTAAGACGATCATACAGCACCAGCTTGCCAAGTGGGCGGATGCCCAGATCATTGTCTATATCGGATGCGGTGAGCG
>JAHITG010000117.1 GCA_018817865.1 Spirochaetota bacterium | reverse complement strand
TTATTAAGTTTTTCAAGCTTCTGATACTCTTTCATATTCAATTTTATCAAAACACTTTTGAAGATATTTCCCGCAAACTGTATGAAATTCGAACGGCCGTCAGATGTCACGGAAGATCCGGAATATTTTTTAAGTCTCTGCACCCAGGAACCTGTAATAGAAGGATTATCCTTAAGTATATTTCTATCAAACAGTGATCTCATGATCGAAAAATGGATCCTCTTTTTAGACATATCAAAAAGGCTCATATTCCCGTTATAAAGAAGAGGAACCCCGTGTACACTGGAGCTTTTAAAGAGGGAAGGATCACCCAGTAATCCGGCAAGGTACTTCAGATGCAGGAACAGGTTAAGAGAACCGTTCACGCTTCCCAGCACTTTTAAAGCATTCTGAAAATTTTTTGTTATTAAATTTACCGGACTGAAACCGATCTTACCGGTGATCCGGTTAAGGATCTTTACTGCTTTTTTTGCATGAACCGGCATGCTGAATGTTCCGGGAAACGGCAGAAAGTATTCATCGGGAACTAAACCCAAAGCATATAAAATAAACTTGGATGTACTGCCTGTACCCATAAAGGCACAGGTGCCTCCCGTAATACAGGTATATTGGCTTATCCTGTTTAATAAAGCTCTTTTTTTAGTTTCCGCCAGTTTCTTCTCTTTTACCATTTCAGCCAGCACCTTATAATATTTTGCGTATACATTACATTTCAGGGTTTCACCAAGTAATGGTTTTAATTTATTATCATCCGGAAGAAGTTTTTTAACTGATAACGGCAAAGGAATATCTTTCATGACAGGTGTATTCAGGAATATTGAATAAAAATTCTTTTTATAATATTTGCGATAGATCTGATCAATGACCACAGCTGCCCCTGTAAAACCAATTGGATTCTTATCGCATCCTGAAATAAATATCGCACTGTCATAATGATGGGCCAGAACCTGTGAAACCACGATCTGAGTTGTGAGATCTCTGGAAAAAAGAGAGAATTGCATGCCATAATGGCCCTGTGCGATCCCGTCACAGAGGGCAGGAACCTGAAAAGAAAAAGGCAACCCTCCCTGCTCCCATATTTCCTTCATCAAATTCCTGATCAATGCCTCGTCATACAGGTGAGCAGGATGGTCTTGACTGCCTGAGATAACAGCGGTTCTTTCAGCCCCATTGTAAAAACGTTTTACCAGAACATCACGTGTAACTTTTATATTTAATTTTTTTAAATTATTTTCTAAAACCGGAAGAAGTAATGTAACAGGTTCACTCTGAATTAGTAAAGGATCTTTTGTATTCATTGGTGTAAATTATATCAAGATCAATTAACAGATCAAAGCTCTTCCCAGCGGGAATCAATAATGCTTTTCAGCCGAATGGAGATCAGCTGTTGAAATTCCAATAATTCATCAAAGATCAATTCTCCATTTTTTTCAAGCTTTTTCTGCAATGAACTTAATCTTTTCATCTCTTTGCTTTTCATATAATTAATTTCGTCAAAGCAATATAATTCTTTAGTTTAAGCTGAAGTAAAAAATTGAAGAATATAAAAACCAGGCCCGGGAGATCGTTGTCATGCTCCGGCCTTATCAGGCTTTTCCGCTTATAAATTCCTGTACACGTTCTTTAAAAAGCCTTACAAATTCATGTGTTTCCTGTGCTGAAAAATTTTCATGATCATGCCACATTCTTTCCAATTGCTGTAATCTTAATAAATCATCATTTTTCATATCTTTATTATCGTCAAAACATGTTCTTTTTCTTAGATAATATTTTATGGCATTTGTATAATAATTAACTAAAAAAAGTTGAATTTATTTCTAACAGTATTATCATATTATCTTATAACGAATTCGTCTGTAAGTCAATTTTATCCTTAAGGAGGAGAAAATATGAAAACGAAAAACCTCACTTCTTTACTCATTGTCGTATCTTGTCTGATCTTTTTATTATCCGGATGCGGGAAAAAAGAGAAGATCGATTTCGGGTCTATTGAAAATGATATCTTCAAGCATGACTATTTCGGGTTTACTCTACAGATCCCCGAAGATGCCCATGTTCAGGATAATCAGGCCAAGAAGGATCTCATGAAACAGGGCGGAGAAATTCTGGCGGGCGATGATAAGAACATGAAAGCTGTCCTTGATGCTTCAGCGTTGAATACTCTTAATCTGGTAACATTCTTTAAATATGAACCGGGTTCACCGGTTGACTATAATCCGGGATTTATAGCTGTGGCTGAAAAAGTGTCCCATCTGCCGGGTATAAAGAACGGGAGTGATTATCTGTTTCACGCTAAAAAGCTGATGGAATCGAGTCAGCTTCAGTATATATTCGGCAAAGAGGTCTATACTGAAAATATCGGCGGTGTCGAATTCAATGTTATGGAACTTTCAATCGATGTAAATGGAACATTAGTAAAACAGAAGT